>NZ_DCEN01000050.1:1721-19304 GCF_002316955.1 Proteiniphilum sp. UBA1028 | reverse complement strand
GAGAGAAAAGCAGACAGACGGCAGGCAGACGAAGATAAAAATCCTGAGTTTATTCCTGTTGGCCCTTTGCACACTATCCACGCCGGCACAGGTCGTGCCGACGCTCTATCAACAGGCCGATCAGGAAGAGATGTGCCGTTGGGTGGACTCGGTGTACGCTACCCTCACGCAAGAAGAGAAAGTGGGCCAGCTTTTTATGCCAATTGCGGCTCCCAGCAACAGCTGGAGGTCCAGAATATCGGAGTATGTCCGAAATCAGAAAGTAGGCGGTATACTTTTCTCGAAAGGGACACTGGCTCAACAAGCCGAAATCACCAATTTTGCTCAAAACATATCCGGCGTACCACTCCTGATTGCCCTTGACGGCGAGTGGGGCCTCTCGATGCGACTGACCGACGCGCCAAAGTTTCCTCAAAACATCATTGTCGGCGCCATCACCGATGACTCTCTGCTTACCCTTTACGGCAAAGAGGTGGCGCGCCAATGCAGGGAAATGGGGATCCATATCAACTTTGCTCCCTCCATCGACGTACACACCAACCCCGATAATCCCGTAATCGGCACCCGCTCCTATGGGGAAAATCCCGAAAATGTGGCCCGGCAGGGCATCGCCTTTGCGCGGGGGCTGGAGGCCAACGGGGTGATGGCCGTGGCAAAACATTTCCCGGGGCACGGCGACACTTCCGACGACTCCCACAAGACCCTACCCACCATCCGTCACAGCCGGGAACGACTAGAGGAGGTGGAACTCTACCCATTCCGCGAATACGTGAATGCCGGGCTATCGGGCATCATGTCCGGCCATTTGAATGTTCCCGAACTGAAAACCGACGGGATGCCCTCCTCCCTCACGCCGGAGATCGGCGTGAATCTGCTGAAAAAGGAGATGGGATTCGGCGGACTTACCTTCACCGACGGGATGGCAATGAAGGGAGTGGCCAATCAGCCCGATGCAAGCGTCCGTTCGCTGCTGGCAGGGAACGATGTCATCCTGGGCACACCAAACCTGAAAAAAGCATACGAATCGGTCAACGGAGCAGTAGCAAACGGCACCCTTCCCGATTCGCTCCTTGAGAAAAAGGTACGAAAGATATTATCCTACAAATACATCCTCGGCGCGCACCGCTTTACCCCCATCAACACCCGCATCGTCCACCGCCGCATCCACACACCCCACACAACGTGGATCCAACGGAAGATCTACGACAATGCAGTGACGTTGCTGAAGAACCAGAACGATTTGTTGCCGCTGAAAGGGCTCGACACCACACGGATTGCTTCCGTGGCGCTGGGTAATCCCTCCTCCCAGGCATTTCAGGATTATCTGAAAAAATACGGCAACGTGGATACCTTCCAGGCAAAGACGGCTACGGAACTGTCCGAAACGATCGATCCGAAAGAATACGACCTGCTCATCATCTCCCTGCACGACAGCCGTGCGGCCGATGTAGCCTCGTTGCGTCAGCTGGCCGGAGCAACCCGTTTCATTCTGGTGTTCTTCACCATGCCCTACGTCACCGATCAGCACAAGACAGCCATGGAAGCAGCCTCTTCGGTGGTCCTGGCCTACGACAATACCCCGTTTGCCCAGGCGAGTGCCGCACAAGGAATCTTTGGAGGAATACGCTTTGCCGGAAAGCTACCCGTAACAACATCCTCTTTTCCGGGAGGCAGCGGCCTCCTCACCCGGAAAACGCGCCTGAGCTATTCCATGCCGGAAGAAGTAGGAATCCCTTCGGAACACCTGGAGGGCATTGGACAGATTGCGCTTGAGGGAGTCCGCCAACGGGCCTACCCCGGCTGCCAGATACTGGTCGCCAAAGATGGCGTAGTCATCTACGAAAAGGAGTTTGGCCACTTCAGCTACGGGCACAGCCCGGAAGTGACCGCCGGGACGGTATACGACCTGGCCTCGGTCACCAAGGCGTCGGCCACCCTTCCCGCCGTCATGAAACTATACGACGAAAAAAGGCTGGCGTTGTTAGATCCCATCGCCAAATTTGTCCCCCAGACAAAAGGGAGCGACAAGGCGAAGATCACCATCCGTTCACTCCTCCTGCACGAATCCGGAATCAAGTCGTTCATCCCCTACTATACGACAGCCATCGACCCCGACAGCTATACGGGACAGCTTTTCGGAACCCGCTCAAAGACATACCCTGTCAAATATGCTGGCGCCTGGGCCCGGACCGACTACCGTTTTTTGCCCCACCTGATCTCCCGGGATTCTTCGGAGCAGTTTCCTCTTCCGGTGGCAGAAGGTCTCTTTGCCAGCCACAAGATGCACGATGCCTTGTTGAAAGATGTGATTGCATCACCGCTGAGAAACAGCGGCAGATACACCTATAGCTGCCTCAATTTCATGTTGCTGAAAGAGGCCGTGGAGCAGATTACAGACAGCGACCTCGACACCTACGCAAAACAACAGTTTTACCGCAAGCTGGGTGCCGTCACCACCACCTTTCAACCCCTGAAATATTATTCCGTGGAACAAATTACCCCGACGGAGGAGGATCCTTTTTTTCGCAAACAACATCTCCGCGGATATGTGCACGACGAAGGTGCCGCCCTTTTTGGCGGAATATCGGGCAACGCGGGATTATTCTCCAATGCCAACGACCTGGCAAAGCTGTATCAGATGTGGCTCAACGGCGGCATATACGGCGACGAGCGTTATCTGAGCCGGGAGACCGTGAAGCTCTTCACCTCCACAAAAAGCAGCATGAGCCGCCGCGGCCTGGGATTCGACAAGCCCGATCCCGGAAACAGCAACGCCAGTCCCACCAGCCCGGGAACACCCATTGAGGTTTATGGACACACCGGATTCACCGGAACCAGCTTTTGGATCGACCCGGTAAACAACATGATCTATATATTTCTATCGAACAGGGTGAACCCATCCCGTTCACCCAACCGGCTCTCCACGCTAAAGATCAGGGAGCGCATTCAGGAAGAGCTGTACAATGCCCTCAACAGAGAGAAAGACTAACAAGAGAACCGATAATTGATGATAACGATGCAACAGATCATAAAAAGCAGCAATCTAAGCAACGACGTAGAGAAAATCATAAAGAACATCCGGCATGACAAGCTATTCATCGTCACGGATGAACAGACCCATGTTCACTGTCTTCCCCTGCTGGAAATGGTTCCGTCGTTACGCGAAACAGTAGAGATCGTAATTCCTGCCGGCGACACCCACAAGACCCTCGAAAACCTAAGTAAGGTATGGCAGATGCTCACCCTAAACGGAGCTACCCGGCATTCGCTGCTGGTGAATCTGGGAGGGGGGATGGTGACCGATCTGGGCGGCTTTGCTGCTGCCACCTTCAAGAGAGGCATCAAATACATCAACATTCCCACAACGCTGCTCGGTGCAGTGGACGCGGCCGTGGGCGGGAAGACCGGCATTAACTTCGAAGGTTTTAAAAATGAGATCGGCGCATTCTATCCTTCCGACTACGTGATCATTTCAGCCAACTTCTTTCGGACGCTCGATCAACGCGCCATTCTTTCGGGATATGCCGAGATGCTAAAACATGCACTCATCCACTCTGCAGCGGACTGGGAGAAGCTGCTGCTGTTTCCGCTCAGTGACATCGACTACAAGCAGTTGAACGAACTGGTATTTCGCTCGGTGGGCATCAAGCGGGGAATTGTGGAAAAGGATCCTTACGAAAAAAACATCCGCAAGGCGCTCAACCTGGGCCACACCACAGGCCATTCGTTTGAAAGCTTCGCCATCAGCAGCGACACCCCCGTGCCTCACGGGTATGCGGTGGCGTGGGGGATGATCGTGGAGCTCTACCTGTCGCACCGTATTTGCAACTTTCCAAAGGAGAAGCTGCTGAAGACGGTTCGTTTCATCCAGGAGCACTACGGCGCCTTTCCCATCACCTGCGACCATTACGAAACATTGTATGATATTGCCGGGCACGACAAAAAGAATGTAGGGAAGCACATCAATTTTACCCTGTTGTCGGAAATTGGGAATGTGCAGATCGACCAGACTACCAGCAAGGAACTGTTTTTCGAAGCTTTGGATTTCTACCGGGACTCCGTGGGGTTGTAGTCTCCCCAGTTTTTTTGTACGGGAAAAGCTGCCCGGTTTCACACAAGGTGACAGAGGAATTCGTTAAGGCTCCTACTCGCCGCAAATCTCTTTGACAAAGCGATCTTCGGCCTGTTCCACCCATTCCCGGAATTGTCCGTCGGGCTTATATTCGGGAATAAACTCAATCAACTTATCCAGATTGAATTTCTTCGACATGACCCCCGCACCGGATAGCCCGGCATCGTACGCGTTAAACTCCTGTTCAATGTGGACGGGAACCATGAGAATCGGCTTCCGGAAGTAGAGCGCCTCGCAGACAGACTCAAACCCTGAGGTTGTAGCGTACGCCTTGCAGCCCGCCATACTCTTCAGAAAACGTTCGTCATTGAGTGTATAAAGCGTAAAATGATCGTCCACTCGGGTAATCTCTTCGGCATTTTTCTTATCCCAGAAGAAGCGCAGCGGAATATCCGGATTTCTCTCGTGCCAGGCCGACACCTCTTCGAAATAGCCGGTATTCAGCATGTAGCCATGAATATAATCTCCTTTTACGGATTCAATCCCGAACACTTCGGGGCGCAGCAGCGGGGGAACGGTGACAATCCTTCTCTCTTCCGATCCGGGCATGTCGCGGAACGACAGGGCGAGGATCTTTGAAGCACGGGTGGAAGTGATCCGGGAGAGCATCCGCAGCAAATAAAACTTCACGTCCTGATCGGCCGAAGTTCTGTAGTTCGGATTGATCAACACGTACTGATGCGCCAGAGCAATCATCTCCACGCCCATTTTTTTATCAAACTGATAAATCCCGTAAGCCATTCCGGTGATCATCTCGTAAAAGTTAATCACTTTGTCGGGTCTGTATTTTTCGATCTGTTGTTTCACAAACAGCAGACTCTTCCGGAAAATGAAAGGACGAGATATATTTTTGGCGACGCTGATGAGAATGTTGGGGCGCTTCTGCTTATAAAAAGAGGTGAAGTTGGGGCTATCGAACTCGGCCACCGGAGCTTCTATTTTGTTTATAAAAAATGGAGGGATCTGTCTGGAGTCGCTCGTTCCGACAAGCACTGCAACCACTTCGTGTCCATGCTTACGAAGAATCGCAGCCAGGGACAACGCCTGTGTGAAGTGTCCTCTCCCCTCTCCCTGAACAGTAAACAAAAATCTCACTCGTGAAGGGTTTTTAATTGAATTTTGATGCAAAAATAGGCAAATAAATCAGCACACCCAACCATATTGGGTTAACGAAAGTCAATGAGCCGGATCGCTATTGTCCGAACACGAGAGGCATCCCATACCGGTGATCCGTCAGGACACCCTCATCCCACACCAGATGTCCATTCACAAACGTCTTTACGACGGTGCTACCAAATATTTCGCCTTCGAACGGAGACCATCCGCATTTATACAGGATGTTCTTCGGAGTTACCGCATAGGGCTCCGCCGGGTCAATCAGCACGAGGTCTGCATAATACCCCTCCCGGATGAATCCCCTCTCCTTCACCCTGAACAAGCGCGCCGGGGCATGGCACATCTTTTCCACCACCAGCTCCTTGCTGATGATGCCTTTTTCGGCCAGTTCCAACATTGCCTGTAACGAGTGCTGCACGAGCGGCCCACCCGATGCGGCCTGCAGGGCTCCTCCCGCTTTCTCGCTCAACAGGTGTGGTGCATGGTCGGTGGCTACCACATCCATTTTTCCCTGCACCAGTGCTTCACGCAAAGCCTGCCTGTCTGCAGCCGTCTTG
Organism: Proteiniphilum sp. UBA1028; assembly: GCF_002316955.1. Taxonomy (NCBI): domain Bacteria; kingdom Pseudomonadati; phylum Bacteroidota; class Bacteroidia; order Bacteroidales; family Dysgonomonadaceae; genus Proteiniphilum; species Proteiniphilum sp. UBA1028. The sequence continues at coordinate 13,499 of NZ_DCEN01000050.1, read as the reverse complement.
ATCGCCGGGTTCCATTTGATGCGGGCTCCCAGGCGTTCGTAATCTTCGGCCGAAAACCAGAGATGGTGCACACACACCTCTGCAGTGATTTTTTTCTCCTCCAGCGGAGCATCGCTGAAGAGGCTCATTTCACGGGCTGTGGAGAGATGCAGCACATGCAGGCGGGTACCGTACCGGTTCGCAAGCTCCACCGCCTGTGCCGAAGAACGGTAACAAGCCTCCGCGCTCCGAATCATCGGATGATGATTAATGGAGATCACCTCCCCCAATTTTCTCCGGTAGCTTTCGCTGTTTTCCCGAATGATATCCTCTTTCTCGCAATGGGTGGCAATCAGCACCTCCACCTCTGCAAAGATCCGCTGCAGGGCAATCTCACTATCTACCAACATGTTGCCAGTCGAAGCCCCCATAAAAACCTTTACGCCGCACACCCTTGTGGTGTCAATTTTTTTCAGCTCGTCGATGTTGTCGTTGGTAGCACCCAGATAAAACGAAAAATTGGCGGCCGATTTATCGGCAGCCATTTCCATTTTTTGTTCAAGCGCTTCAAGGGTTACGGTCTGTGGGTTCGTGTTCGGCATCTCCATGAAAGAGGTCACCCCTCCCGCCACAGCTGCCCTGCTTTCGGTATACAGGTCGCCCTTATGTGTTAAACCGGGATCACGGAAGTGCACCTGATCATCGATAACGCCCGGTATGAGATACAAGCCGCTTGCATCGATGACCTGCCGGCAGCTATTCAATACCGCCTCCGGCACCTCGCCGGCAAAAATACGGGATATTCTTTCCCCCTCAAGAAGCACCGACCCGGTAAAGGAGGTCCCCTCGTTAATGACAGTCGCTTTATGAATCAGTTTCATGGCGCAGGAGCAATAAGTTGAGGTTTGGGTTTAATTTTTCCGGCAATTTTCCGCCAGCGCAGGTTGATAACTCCAAAAAAAGCTTCCCCGAAGATGCTCGAATTCATTTTCGAGGTACCCAGTCTCCTGTTTACGAAGATCACCGACACCTCCTTAATTTTGAAGCCAAGCACATGGGCAGAATATTTCATCTCAATCTGGAAAGCATATCCCTTGAATTTGACATGATCGAGGTCAATGGTTTCCAGCACTTTTCTGCGGTAACAGACAAACCCGGCCGTGGTGTCCCTGATGTTAAAGCCGGTCACAAACCGCACGTACTTGGAGGCGAAGTAAGACATGAGCACCCGCCCCATGGGCCAGTTTACCACGTTCACGCCCGTAGAGTAACGCGACCCCACGGCAACATCATACCCTCCATCGCTACAGGCAGCGTACAACCTGGGAAGGTCGTTGGGATCGTGAGAAAAATCGGCATCCATCTCAAAAATGTAGTCATACGACCGGGCAAGTGCCCATTTGAACCCGTGTATGTAAGCTGTACCCAGTCCCAGCTTTCCTTTCCGTTGTTCCAAAAACAGCCGTCCGCCAAATTCATCCGATTGAAGCCGTTGCACAATCCCGGCTGTCCCGTCGGGTGAGCTATCGTCAATCACCAGTATATGAAATGCTTTGTCCAGGGAAAAGACCGCCCGGATAATCTGCTCAATGTTCTCTTTCTCGTTAAAGGTAGGGATAATTACAATGCTGTCTGACATAATTGGTAAATTTTAATTCAAATGTACTGTTTTTCGGGTAGAAAAAAAAAGATTCCCGAAAACTTTGTTGTTTCAAATTAATTCCCTATCTTTGCAGTCCAATTAAGAAAAAAAACATCGCGGAGTGGAGCAGTTGGTAGCTCGTTGGGCTCATAACCCAAAGGTCGTAAGTTCGAGTCTTGCCTCCGCAACTATCGAAAAAGGAAAGTGTAGCAGCTTTCCTTTTTTTTGTGCAAACAGGCCGTCATCCCGTTTTTTTTTCTTTTATTTGCAGGAGATATCCATTGGTATTACAGATGAAAAAGATCGTTCTTCTGTTTGTCACACTCATTACAGGCGCCCTGTTTATGCACATGCACTCCCAGCAGACAGGAAAAGCCTCCTTCTATGCGCCCCGTTTTCAGGGAAAAAAGATGTCGAACGGCATTCCCTATCACGGAGACAGTCTCACTTGCGCCCACCGCACACTTCCTTTCGGCACCATGCTGGAAGTAAGGAACCCGGAGAACGACCGGAGAGTGGTGGTCAAGGTCACCGACAGGGGTCCGCGCATCCGAAGCCGGCTTATCGACCTTTCTTATGCTGCGGCCAAAGAGTTGGACATCGTCGCCAAGGGCATCGCCCAGGTGGAGATCAAAGAGTGGGTGTTTAATCCCTTTTATCTTCCCATTCCAGTCCCCTTTGGCTCCTACGGGCTATTTGTCTCCACGAAGACTGCGGCAGAGATATTGAGCGAACTGACCATCGACAAATCAAAACCCATTGCACCCTATCGCTTCCCGTTCGAGAAGGAATAGGGAAAATCGACTTTCTTTGTGCCACGACTTTTGTCGGGTTTCTCCGACATGACAAAATCGATCTTTGCCCCCTTCATCAGGTCGTTATGGGTAAGGTAATTTTTAGAAGACACTTTGCCATTGACCTTCATCTCACTGATGTACCGATTCTCCGGTGCATTTCCAAATGCATTTATCTCCACCTTGTTCCCATTTTCCAGACGTACGGTCATTTTTTCAAACAGGGGTGACCCAATCACATACTCGTCGCTCCCGGGGCATACAGGATAGAATCCGAGCGCCGAGAACACATACCATGCCGAAGTCTGCCCGTTATCCTCGTCGCCGCAATAACCATCGGGAGCGGGCCGATAGAGCTTATCCATCACTTCGCGCACCCGGTATTGCGCTTTCCATGGCTCGCCGGCATAATTATAGAGGTAGATCATATGCTGAATGGGTTGGTTCCCGTGTGCATACTGCCCCATATTCATGATCTGCATCTCGCGGATTTCATGAATAACCCCGCCATAGTAGCTGTCGTCGAACACCGGAGGCATGACAAATACAGAATCGAGCATGTCCGTAAACGCTTTGTTGCCTCCCATCAGGTCGATCAGCCCCTGCGGATCGTGGAACACCGACCAGGTATAATGCCAGCTGTTTCCCTCGGTGAATGCATCCCCCCACTTTGTGGGGTTGAAGGGTGACTGGAAGGAGCCATCCTGGTTGCGTCCCCGCATCAGTTTGTATTCCGGTGAGTAGAGGTTGCGGTAGTTGAGGCATCTTTCGGCAAACAGGCTGATCTCCTTTTGGGGACGTTTCAGTGCTCTGGCAAGCTTGTAGATGGTCCAGTCGGCATAGGCATACTCCAGCGTGCGCGCCGCACTCTCGTTGATTTCCACATCGCAGGGCACATATCCCAGCTTATTGTAGTATTCGTGTCCGAGTCGCCCCGTGGAAGATACGTTGGGATGTACGTTTTCCGTACCATGCAGCATCGCCTTGTAGAGGGCCTCAATGTCATAGCCGCGCAATCCTTTCAGATAGGCATCGGCCACCACCGATGCGGAGTTGCTTCCGATCATGATGCCGCGGTGCCCGGGGCTTGCCCACTCCGGCAGAAACCCGCTCTCCTTGTACGCATTCACCAGTCCCTGCTGTATCTCTCTGTTTACCGAAGGGTAAACCAGGTTCAACAACGGGAACAACGCCCGGAATGTATCCCAGAAACCGGTATCGGTGTACATGTACCCGGGAAGGACCTCTCCGTTGTAGGGACTGTAGTGTACAATGTTCCCGGCGGCGTCCATCTCGTAAAACTTACGGGGAAACAAGGTAGAGCGGTAGAGGGTAGAGTAAAAAGTACGTTTTTGATCAAGGTTACCCCCCTCTACTTCTATTTTTCCCAGCACCCCGTTCCATGCATCGCGTCCCTCCAGCTTCACCGCCTCGAAGTCTCTGCCGGCAACCTCTTTGAGGTTTTGCCATGCCTGCTCCTGGCTGATGAAGGAAGAAGCTACCCGGGCGACCACCTTCTCTCCGTGCTGGGTGGAGAAGCCAACAAATGCGCCGGCATGGCTCGCTTCCGCTTTGGTGCCGTTTCGAGCAATCTTCCCGTCCTTCACCACGTGGTTCTGCCGGAAAGGCTTGTCGAAGACGATCACAAAATAGTTTCTGAAATTTTCCGGTACGCCGCCGCTGTTGCGCGTAGTGTAGCCCGTAACGGCATTCTTCTCCGGCAGAATCTCCACGGCCGATCCCCTGTCGAAAGCATCCAGCAGCACATAAGCATTCTCCGTTTCGGGAAAGGTGAAACGGAAGATGGCAGCCCGCTCAGTTGGGGTAATTTCCGCGGTCACGTCGTGATCCGCCAGGTAGACACTGTAATAGTAGGGTTTCGCGACTTCCGCCTTGTGCGAGTACCAGCTGGCCCGCTTCTCCTGGTCAAACTCCATCCGGCCCACCATGGGAAAGATGGAGAATTGGCCATAATCGTTCATCCAGGGGCTGGGCTGATGGGTCTGTTTAAATCCGTTGAGTTTATTATCGGTGTATGCATACTGCCATCCGTCGCCGTTTTTGCGTGTCTGCGGTGTCCAGAAATTCATTCCCCAGGGCAGCGCAATGGCGGGATAGGTATTCCCGTTGGAGAGTGCAAACTCCGACTGCGTACCCATCAGAATGTTCACATAATCTACCGGGGAGTCGAGCGACTGCCCCTTCATGGGCACGCCCCCCAGCATTGAACACAGCAAAATTGCGGTAAGATGAAGAATTTGCCTCATTGCATCGGCTTTAGAGACTGTTTATCAGACCCATTTTTCCTTTTCCCTCCAGCTCCACAATCAGTTCACCAAAGAGGGTGTTGACCCACGCGAACCATTTTCTGGAAAATTTGGAAGGATCGTCTTTGTGGAAAGACTCGTGCATGAACCCGGTATCTGCGTCCGTATCGCGTAGCATGCGGAGGCAATGTTTAATTTCCTCATCGCTGGTGCTCGTCTGCGCACGCATGATGATGCTCATGGGCCAGATCATGTCGTAGCCGATATGCGGGCCTCCGATGCCCTCTCCGGCCGTTCCCCGGAAGAAATAGGGATTGTCTTCGCTCAGCACCAGCTTCCGGGTATTTTGGTATACCGGATCGTTCATAGCCACCGAATCGAGGTAGGGCATAGCCAGCAAGCTCGGCACGTTGGCATCGTCCATGAAGTAAGCATTTCCGAAGCCATCCACTTCATAAGCATATACTTTTCCGTACTTCGGATGCTCCACGATGGCATATTTCTGAATGGCCTCGTTCACCTCTTTGGCCAGCGCGGTGCTTTCTGCTGCCAGAGCGCTGTCGTTGGTCACCTTTTGTGCGATCTCGGCGATCTGTTTGAGCGAAGTCACCGCGAAGAGGTTGGAAGGGACCAGAAACTGGAAGGTTGTTGCGTCGTCCGAGGGCCGGAACGAAGAGACAATCAGCCCCACCGGGTTCACGGGGTTGCCGTAGCCGTCGTTGTTCAATGTATCGAGCTGTCGTTCCGAACGCCGTTGAAACTTGTAAGGCCCTTTCCCCTCCTTGCGTTGCTGCTCCCGGAATGTTTGTATTACCAGGTTCATCGCCTTTGTCCAGTCCGCATCCAAAACGGCACTGTCTCCGGTTGTTTTCCAGTAGTTGTATGCCAGGCGCACAGGATAGGCAAGCGAGTCGATTTCCCATTTTCGCTCGTGCAACATCGGAGTCATCTTCGTGTAGTCGGTTCTCCACTCACCATCCTGTTTGGGCTCACGGTAGAAAGCGTTTGCATAGGGGTCAATCAGGATGCATTTCGTTTGGCGGTTGATCACGCCGGCGATCATCTGCTTGAGGTGATCGTCCTTTTTCGCGAGAGGCAGGTAGGGCCACACCTGTGCCGATGAGTCCCTCAGCCACATGGCGTTGATGTCACCGGTGATCACAAATGTATCGGGCCTGCCATTTTGCATGCTAAAGCTGATCGTTGTATCCAGCGTATTGGGAAAGCAGTTTTCGAACATCCACGCCAGTTTGGGATCTTTGATCCTGGCTTTCACCCTGGCGATCGTTTGCTCCACTGCGGCCGACCTGAAATTACGGTCGCCCGGTGCAGGCCGTTTAGAGATATATAGGCTGCCATCGGTTTTCCTCCCCGTCAGCGACGAGGCTGCCCAGGAAGGGTTCACGGCAAGAGCGGTTAAGCCCAGCGCCGATTTCCTGATAAAATTTCTACGTGTGGTCATATACTAATGCAAATAAAGGCATATATCCTCTACACCAGCCTTATTTCGTTGGCGGATGTGTGGTAAAATCGATGGGAAGCTTTTTGCGAAACCCATCCTTGAAACACATCAGCGTTTCCGTTCTCGACAATCCAAGAGGCTGCAACTCCGTATGGATGATCCGCAGCAGGTCCTTGTTGTTTTTTGCGTATACTTTAATCAGCAGGTCATACTGCCCGGTGGTATAATAACACTCCACCACTTCTGGTATTTTTTCCAGTTCTTTCACCACATATTCAAAGGTGGAGGGAGAAGTAAGGAATATGCCCACGAAGGCACAGGTTTCGTACCCAATTTTTTCGGCATCGACAACAAACTCAGACCCTTTAACCACACCGAGGTTGGTAAGCTTCTGCACCCGTTGGTGGATGGCAGCTCCCGACACATCACATTCGCGTGCCACCTCCAGAAAGGGAATGCGCGCATTATTCACGATCATCCTGAGGATTTTTTCGTCCAATTCATCTAATTCATGCTGGGCCATAGACTAACTTTTAAATTATTATAAAAAGGGGATGTTTTCAACCGAAAAATATTCATATGGTACAAAAATAACACAAAAGATCATTTTTTGCCACTAAAAAGAAGCAATAGCCTGTTATTTTAACGAATTTAAAGTAAGATACGCAGCCAACCCGGCAGATGTTTTCAAGGCATTTTCGTCAATCAGGAATGTGGCAGAATGCAACGGGCCCGATGTTGCTCCACCCACACCAAAGCGGTAATAGCAACAGGGGTAAAGTTGCGAGAAGAAACCAAAATCGTCGGCAGTCATTCGCTTCGGGAAGCTGTCGACCTTTGCTTTTCCCAGGAAGTCGGCCGTCGCCGCCTTAATGTGTGCGGTGACCTTCTCGTCGCTGACCACGGAAGGATAGCCGGACGGCAGATCTACATCGCAGCTGCAGCCGTACGCCGCCGCGGTGGATGTAGCAATCTGCGGAATCAGCTGCAGCATGCGGTGCCGTTCCTCTTCGTGCATGCAGCGCAGGGAGCCCGCCAGGGTGACCTCGTTTGGGATCACGTTGGTAGCCCCGTTTGCGATAAATTTCCCGAAGGAGAGCACCATCGGGTGAAACGGGTTCCGTCTCCGGCTGACCAGTTGTTGCATGGCGACAATGACCTGTGATGCTGCCAGCACAGTGTCGTTCAGTTCATGCGGCAAGGCGCCGTGTCCCCCTTGCCCTTTCACTTTTATGTGCACCTCGTCGGCCGACGCCATGATCGTTCCCGCGTGAAACCCCACCGTCCCGGCCGGCAGGTCGATAAAGGCGTGTTGTTTTAAAATGAACTGAGGCGAGTAATCCCGGAAGACCCCCTCTTTGAGCATCAGGCTGGCGCCGCCGGGCGACAGTTCTTCCCCGGGCTGAAAGACAAACAACGCCATTCCGGAAAACTGGCTACGAAGAGCATGTACCATTTTCGCGGCCCCCATCAGGGAGGCCGTCTGGGCATCGTGGCCACAGGCATGCATCACCCCGTGGTTCAGGGATCTGTATTTAACATCATTCTGTTCCTGCACCGGGAGAGCATCCATGTCCGCCACAAAGGCAACACATTTCCTGTTGCCCTCCGCTTCCCCTTTTACGATAGCCAGGATTCCATCCCCGCCAATTCCCTTCCTGCAGGGTATCCCCTCCCGGTCGAGAAAGGCAGTAACGTAAGCAGCGGTTTCCTTTTCCCGGTACGAAAGCTCCGGATGTTGGTGCAGCCAACGGTAGTGCTGCACCACCTCCGGAAAGATCGCACCCGCTCTTTGCAGTATCTCTTCCCCGATATTCATCCTTGCTGTTTTTTCGTCCGATTTCAAAGCTACTCCCGGAGACTACCCGGCAAGAGCATGTTACTGAAGCTTGTGGATTACCAGTCCCGATCGGAGCTTCGGCTCAAACCAGGTAGTCTTGGGCGGCATGATGTTGCCAGTGTCGGCAATCTCCATCAGCTGCTTCATCGACACGGGGTACAATGCCAGTGCTACAGCCATCTCGCCGCTGTCCACCCGTTGTTTCAGCTCGTTCAGGCCACGGATACCTCCCACAAAGTCGATCCGCTTGTCGCTGCGCAGATCCTTGATCCCCAGAATCTCGTCCAGCACCAGGTTCGAAGTGATGGTCACATCCAGCTGCCCGATTGGGTCGTTGTCGTCGTAGGTGCCCGCTTTAGCCGTCACGCTGAAGGAGCGTCCATCCAGATAAACGGAAAAGTTGTGCAGGTTCTTCGGCCTTTGAATCTCCATCCCGGTGGGTTCCACCACAAAGTTTTTCTCCAGCTTTTTAATAAACTCATCCGGTGTCATTCCGTTCAGGTCCTTCACCACCCTGTTATAGTCGATGATGGTCAGCTGGCTGTCTGGAAAGCAGACCGCCATAAAGTAGTTATACTCCTCGTCGCCCGTATGGTGCGGGTTATTCTTCGCCTTTTCGGCGCCCACCAGTGCTGCCGCTGCCGAGCGGTGATGGCCATCGGCAATGTACATCGCCGGCATTTCCCCAAAGATTGCCGTGATGCGCTCAACCTTCTCCTCGTCCCGGATAAGCCAGAAGTGGTGTCCCACGCCGTCTACCGACACGAAATCATATTCCGGCAGTTGCGCCGTTACCGCTGCCACGATGGCATTAAGTGCAGGGTTGTCGGGATACGCAAAAAATACCGGTTCAATGTTTGCATCGTTCACCCGCACATGCTTCATGCGGTCCTCCTCCTTGTCGCGGCGTGTCAGCTCGTGTTTCTTTATTTTTCCGGTCATGTAATCCTCCACGGAAGCCCCCACAACCAGCCCGTACTGTGTTTTTCCGTTCATGGTCTGGGCATAGACGTAATACATCTCCTTGTCGTCCTGTACCAACCACCCTTTTTTCTGAAACATGCGGAAGTTTTCGGCGGCCCTGGTATACACATCCTCGTCGTGTTCGTCTTTTCCCGCCGGGAAATCGATTTCCGGCTTGATGATGCGATACAGCGACTTTTCGTTTCCTTCGGCCTCTTTGCGTGCCTCTTCGGAATTCAGAACATCATAGGGGCGCGATGCCACCTCTTTTACCAGTGCCTTGGGGGGACGGACACCCCGAAAGGGTTTTACCTTCATAGAAATATTATTTTTAATGTTTATCCAATCAACGGTTTATTTCACACAAATGTAGCTATTTTATCCAGAATAAGCAGGCACACAAAAGGAGATTTGATAAAAAACAGTTACTTTTGCTTCGGGAAGCGATCCTACCCATCCATCGCCCCCCAACATCCGGCAGTAGCAGGATTTGCAGACGAAAATCAAATAATATCCTATGATACAGATTCACGAGACAACCATTCTTGAAGCCGCCGAAAAGGGCATGGACGAATTTTTAAACGTGTTCACCGATGCCTATCTTAAGGCCGTTGGCGGAGATATTACGGCAGAGAACATTGGGCTGCTGAACGGGTATCAGCACACGCTGCTGGCGTTTCGTTTTTTCTCGGAGGAGGTGAACGAAGGCGGCTTTGTGCAGCTCATCCAGAACGGCTACGGCGGGTATATTTTCAACAACCCCGTCGCCAAAGCGCTGAAGCTGATGGGCGCAAAAGGCTTGTCGAAGATCCTCTACAAAGCCAAGGAGATCTACGATGCCCACCGCGAGGAGTTGGAACGGGAAACCACCGACGAGGAGTTCACCGCCATGTATGTCGATTTTGAGCAGTTCGACGAGCTGGAGGAGAAGTTCTTCTACATTGAAGAAGAGGAGACCGCCATCATTGCCCAGTATGTGGATGAACATCTGGAAGATTTTGCGGGGCCGCCATTGATCGAAATCACCGGGGCCTCAACATGATGCTCCGAAGTTTGTTTAAAGAAAAAAAACCGGAATATGGAAAACATCAGCACAGACAGAAAGCCCGCCGTTGCCGGACAGTTTTATCCGGTGAACGCAGAGATGTTGCAGGAAGAGGTCGGCAGTTACTTCCGAGCTGCCGTTGAAAAAAAGCACGACCACGTACGGGCCATTATCAGCCCGCATGCAGGGTACATCTTTTCGGGGAAGGTCGCTGCGTCGGCGTATCGCCAGGTCGACGAAAATGCACGGTATAAGCTTGTGTTTATCCTGGCATCGTCGCATCATTTTCATTTCGACGGAGCATCGGTATACTGCGACGGTGATTACCTCATGCCGTATGGCACCGAGACGGTAGACAGGGAAGTAGCCAGGAGCCTTGTGAAGAGCCACCCCGGACTTTTCACCGACGACCCCCTCCCCCATATGAAAGAGCACTCCATTGAGGTACAGCTTCCGTTTTTACATTACAGGCTGCGAAACCGTTATGCCATAGTCCCCATTATCCTTGGCACCTCCGATTCCGAGACATGCCATCGTCTTGCCCAGGCGTTGAAGCCTTTTCTAACAAAAGGCAATTTGTTTGTTGTCAGCACCGACTTTTCGCATTACCCCGATTACCACAGCGCCACGTCGGTCGATGCGGCCACAGAGCAAGCCATCCTGCAGAACGATCCCCAAAAACTTCTCGACACGTTGTCCGAAAACAAGCAGAAGCAGATCGGCAACCTGCTCACCAGCTTGTGTGGGTGGACGTCGGTGCTCACGCTGTTATACATGACCGGCAACGACCCCCGGTATGCATACCACGGGGTGGAATACCGCAATTCGGGCGACGAGAAGATGTATGGCGACCATCACCAGGTGGTAGGCTATTGGTCCATTGCGCTGACGGAGAACATCGTTTCCGCAAAGAAAGAGTTTTCTCTCACGGAGTGCGATAAAGCCGCGCTGCTTGGAGAAGCGCGCAGCACCCTTGAAAAGCTTTTCACGGGGAAGGAATCTTCTTCACCCGGCACAAGCGGTTGTTCCGATGCGGTGAATGCACCTTGCGGCGCTTTTGTCACCCTCCACAACCGGGGAAAGCTCCGCGGATGCATAGGCATGGTATCGGCTCACGATCCGTTGGTGAAGACAGTGCACGACATGGCCATCTCGGCGGCGAAAAGCGACTACCGGTTTTCCCCCGTGACGGCCGAAGAGTTGGATCAAATTGACATTGAGATCTCCGTTCTGTCGCCCCTGAAAAAGATCAAAGACGTGTCGGAAATAGAACTGAGGAAGCACGGCATCTACATTGTGCAAGGCCGCTCCAGCGGTATTTTTCTACCCCAGGTAGCCGAAGAAACAGGCTGGGATCTGGAAAACTACCTCGGCCACTGCGCCCGCGACAAAGCCGGCATTGGGTGGGACGGCTGGAAGCAAGCCACCGTATATACCTTCACCGCGACCGTTTTTGGGGAAAAAGAACATCGTCCCGACAGCACAAGACATCGCTAACTTATCCCCAGACACCCGCAATTGTTTCGCCACACACGCAGCATTTCCCTTCTGCCAGCCGGTTTGTTGTCACGTCGAACCCTTGCCGTTCCACCAGCAAGGTGTGGCACTGAGGGCAAAACGTATTTTCACCCCGAAGATGCGGCAAGTTACCGATATACACATACCTTATCCCCGCACGTTCAGCAATTTCCTTTGCCTGCAGCAGCAACTTTTCGGAAGTTGCCGGCCGGTCGGTCAGCCTGTATGTAGGAAAGAACCGGCTAAAGTGCAGCGGCGTATCAGAGAA
>NZ_DCEN01000050.1:821-1411 GCF_002316955.1 Proteiniphilum sp. UBA1028 | reverse complement strand
ATAAGGACAAAGGTCGAGCAACGGCTTCCGGTTAATGTACCCGTTTGACACCATGACCGTCTTCATTTTGTTTTCGTGTGCCAGCACCGCAATGTCGTACATATATTCGTAGAACACCGTCGGCTCCGTGTAGGTGAAAGCGATGAGTCCCGTGTTGTACGCGAGCGCTTTGTCAATTATTTCCTGCGGGTTAAACCGGAAATGAGGCAACTCATCCGGCGAAGCCTGCGATATTTGCCAGTTTTGGCAATTGGCACACCGAAAGTTACATCCTGCGGTAGCCAGCGACAGGATATTTTCGCCCGGGTAGAAGTGGAAAAGCGGTTTTTTTTCAATCGGGTCCATGCTCACCGAGCACGGATTACCGTAGGCCAGGGTATACAGCGTTCCGTTCACGTTTTTTCTCGCGTGGCACAATCCCGTTTCGTTTTCCTGCAACAAGCACACATGCGGACAAAGAAGGCAACGGACAGTCCCCCCGCCTTTTTGCTCCTGATAACACGCTGTCTTGTACATATCTGCAGAATCAGTTCTTTTCATTGCTTCCATTTTTTGCACCCATCGGCAGCCTCCGTTATGGATTCCAAATT
>NZ_DCEN01000050.1:0-518 GCF_002316955.1 Proteiniphilum sp. UBA1028 | reverse complement strand
CAGACACGGAATAACTGTTGTGAATTGCTTAGTGAATTTAGTACCTTTGGCATCAACAACAATGGAAAAAGTGGGTAATAAGGATTAATTTGTAAATTTATCGCATAAGTAAAATGAAAAAGAACGGTAATATAACGATTGACAGAGGGCATGAGGTTTATTCTCCTTATTGCTCAAAATGCGCTGAATGTCACCATTTCAACATGAACGAGTACACCTGTGAGGCGTACCCAGATATAATCCCAGACAGGTTTTTATCAGGAGATAAAGTTCACTTGTCGGTTCAAGAGGATCAGGGAGGGACGACTGTGTTTACTCCCTCGTCTTAGCCTTCAAATACTCAATTCCGTATTTTGAGCAAAAGCATTTCAGATCTTATAATTACCTTTTCAAAATGAACGCTATTCACTTTGCTGATAACCTTCGTTGTGAATTGCTTTCAGAATTTAGTACCTTTGGTATCAGCAACAACTAATTACAGAAAATAGTGGAGGGGGTATCAGTTGTGAATTGCTTTC
>NZ_DCEN01000051.1:52224-52900 GCF_002316955.1 Proteiniphilum sp. UBA1028 | reverse complement strand
TGCAATCTAAAAACAACCGGTAAGTTTGTGACAATTTCCCCACTTGATGACTTCAGGTTTGACAGCAACATCTCTTCCGTTTTGTACCCGACAAAAGAGATTGACAGAGTATTTCTTGCGGCAGGGACTTTCAGTTGAAAATGGCCGTTTGCATCCGTGATCGTACCGATGTTGGTTCCTCTTACAATAACGGACGCACCTTGTAACGGCTGAGAACCGGAGTCTGTCACTCTACCGGATACCAAAAGGGATTCATCCTTTTCCCATTGAGGCATTTCCCCGATTACCCGCAACACTTCGTTGTTCAAAGTTGCCATCTCATCCGAATTGCCTGTCACTTCTACCCCGGTTATATCTCCAGCACTATTTACCCGAAACGAAGCATTCACGACTCCCTGCACACCTTTTTCCTGTGCTTCCACCGGGTATTTAATTCTTTCGGAAATAAACCTCATAAACTCCTTGCTACCGCCCGGAAACAGGAAGTTCTGCTGCACCTGTGCCTGTACCGACATACTCCCTTCATTCGTTTTCAATTCGTCAATGATTATCTTCGATTCATTTTTGTTTAGGCTGAAAGCCACCGGAAGCGTAAATCGTACATTCACAGCCTGACCACGTTGTGTGCCGGGTTTCCAGTCGGGCATCATCTTCAACACACGAACAGCTTCGGCAT
>NZ_DCEN01000051.1:32614-52053 GCF_002316955.1 Proteiniphilum sp. UBA1028 | reverse complement strand
CTTTCAGCACCACAAACTGGCAAATAACCCTTCCCTGGATTCCATTCTCTTTCGCCACTTCCGGATATTGGATATTGTCCGCCAAGAATTGCATCATTGCTTCGTTTCCGCCGGGAAACTCGGGCATATTCTCCACCACTACAAATATTTCCTGCATAGCATCCTCTTTCTTTACAGGTGGGGGATCCTGCATGTTTTCAGTTTCACGATCGTATAAGACAGGTGATGATACGTTTTCATTCAAAAGTACACTGCGAACAGCTCCTGCTGTTTGCCCGGATTTTGCTTCTTTCCGTGCTGCATAGGCACTGTTTGCCGTTATAAGCATAAGGGCCAGAGGCAAAATAAGCAGATATTTCGCAAGCACGGGTGTGGTCGATTTCGTTTTGTTCATCATCATAATGCGTTGTTTTAATTGTGATACATTAAAGTTGTTTACTATCTGAACTGCAGTTTCATGATAAGTCAGTCGTAAAAGATGGAACTGATATTCGCGGCTGTCGATCCCTTCTCGAAGTACGCCGTTGTCGGCCAGATACTCAAGATTCATCGCCATCTCCCGCTTCATCAGCCAGACAAAAGGATTCCACCAGGAAAAGAGAGAGAGTATCTCAACAAGAATTATGTCCAGCGAATGCCACTGTCGCACGTGGGTTTGCTCGTGCAGCAGAATCTGCCTGGTCTCTGTTTCCGCATGCTTTTCGGTATGGATAAATATCCACTTGAAAAAGGAGAAGGGTGTCATATCTTCCGGCAACTGACATACGGTAATCCCAGATATTTCCGTTACTTTACTATGGAGACGAATGCGCACGATAGAGAAAAGTTGCCAGAAAAACCGCAACACAAAGAACGAGGTAACCACTACGAAGAGTCCCGTAAGGATTTGTTCCCGGGGAAACAGGAAAGAACTGGCGTCTGATGCTGCATCATCCGGCCCTATCGTCATATCGAGATCTTCAATAAAAACAGTTCTTTCAACGTCCCCCGGTGTAGTGGAACGGAAGTTCAACACTTCTCCCAGCGCCGGAACAGAAAACAGGGGATAAAACAGCGAAAAAATAATTGCCAGGATAAAGAAGAAACGCCTAAGGCGAAGAAACGTATCTCCTTTCAGTAGTAATGCGTACAGGAGATAAAACATTGCCAAAGCGATATTGACTTGTATCAGATAAATTAAAAAGGGATGCATGGCTGTCGTGTTAACGGTAAAAAACCTACTTCTGATTCTTTTCAATCAGGCGTATGATCTCACTGAGTTCTTCCGTAGTGATCTTTTGCTCTTTGGCGAAGAAGGATACCAGCTCTTTATAGGAGTTATCGAAATAACTTTGCACTACCCCCGAAAGAAAGTGCCTCTTATAGGCTGCTTCAGAAATGAGCGGCTTGAAAACCTTCACATTGCCGAACCTTCTTTTTTCCAGATATCTTTTGCTTTCCAGATTTTTAAAAATGGAAGCCACCGTTGTATAAGGAGGCCGGGGCTCCTCCAACTTCTCAACCACATCCTTGATCGCACACTCTTTAAGTTGCCACACAAGCAACATCACATTTTCTTCCTGGGGGGTCAATCGTTCCATCGTCCGTTTTGTTTACTGAATTAAAAACTGTTTTAATACCGCAAATCTACGATATTTTCGTAACACATGGATTTATTTATTCTTTTTTATCGTTAAATAAATATAAACATACAGAAAACGTCAGTTTTTCAGTCGCCGATAATAAAAAAGGATGGAGCTCAATGAACCCCATCCCCCGCAGCTAAGTCTATGAAAAGAAATAGCTAATTTTGTTTCTCAAAATCCTGCATGCACTGAATCAGCGCTTCTACGGCTTCCCTGGGGCATGCATTGTAAATGGATGCACGGAAGCCACCTACTGATCTATGTCCCTTGATACCCACCATTCCTCTCTCTTTTGCAAATTCGAGGAAAGCGGCTTCTTTCTCTTTATATTCTTCGTTCATCACGAAGCAGACGTTCATGAAGGAACGGTCTTCTTTGACAGCAGTACCCACGAAAAGTTTGTTGCGGTCTATTTCGTTGTACAGCAGCTCCGCTTTCTCCTTGTTCATTTTGTGCATCGCTTCCACACCCCCCAGTTCTTTCACCCATTTCAGGGTTTCGTGCATGACGAATATCGGGAATACAGGGGGTGTATTGAACATGGAACGGTCTTTCTCGGCAGCACCGATATGGGTACGGTAGTCCACCATTGTCTGCAGCGGGCGATCGATCTTGCCAAGTATATCTTCTCTGACGATCACGAAGGCAACGCCGGCAGGTCCTACGTTTTTCTGTGCTCCGCCATAGATGATGCCATATTTGGAAACATCAACCGGGCGACTCATGATGTCGGACGACATATCGGCCACCAGAGGTACCGGGCTCTCGATATCCTCATGCATTTCCGTCCCGTAGATGGTATTGTTTGTCGTGATGTGGAAATAATCGGCATCGGACGGAATGGTATATCCTTTGGGAATATAGGAATAGTTTTTATCTTCCGATGAAGCCACAATTTCCACCTCTCCATAAAACTTAGCCTCTTTGATCGCCTTCTTTGCCCAGACACCGGTCTGCAGGTAGGCAGCCTTCTTTTGCATCAGGTTGGCAGGGACTTCAAAAAACTGGGTACTGGCCCCTCCTCCTAACAAAAGTACTTTGTAGTTATCGGGAATGTTCAGCAGTTCTTTCCATAGGTCGGCTGTCTCTTTCATGATCCGCTCCCACCCCGGAGTGCGGTGTGATATCTCAAGGATGCCAATGCCGGTATTATCGAAGTCGCGTATCGCTTCAATGGCTGATTCTACTGCAGGGCGGGGTAACACACATGGTCCCGCGTTGAAATTGTATTTTTTCATATATATTATTATTAATTCCTAATCCGACTTATGCCTTCTAACTACTCGTTCACCCTGAAGCGATCATCCCCGTTGTCGAGAAATGCAACAATCTGGTTGGCAGCAGCAAGTCCTGCGTTAATGTTCGCATCGGTGGTCTGGGCACCCATTTTTTTCGGTGTGGAGAAATAACGAAGCGGAAATTTAGCCACGAATTCTTCGTGCCTGTCGGGCTTCACATCGGTAACATACTGGAAGTCAGGGCGCTCCTCCATGATGCGAATCAGATCTTCCTCCACCAAAAGTTCTTTGCGAGCTGTATTGATCAACAAGCCGTCTTCGGGCATGTACGACAAGAGTTCATAATTCACACAGCCGCGCGTATCATCCAGCAAAGGCATGTGCAACGACATGAAATCACAACTCTGAAACAACTCTTTTTTACTGTATGCTGCGATCACCCCGTATTCTCCCTCTTTCCGCAAGTCGTCATGGGTCAGTGTGGGTGAATAAGCATATACAGGCATCCCGAAACCGCGGGCTATCTTGGCCACCATTTTTGCCACGTTTCCAAAAGCAAACAAACCAAGCCGTCTATCTTTGATCTCACGTCCTACCGTGCCATCAAACTGATTGCGCTGCATGTAGATCATCATGCCAAACACAAGTTCAGCCACGGCATTTGCATTTTGTCCCGGTGTGTTCATCACACAAATGTTGCGTGATGTGGCGGCTTCCAGATCAACATTATCGTATCCGGCACCCGCTCTGACCACTATTTTCAAGTTAGGCGCAACATCCATCACTTCTTTATCGATAAGATCGCTTCTTATGATAACCGCATCCACATCTTTTACAGCACCAAGTAATTGAGACTTATCAGAATAACTCTCTAGTTTCACGAACGTATGCCCTGCAGTCTCCACAATATCTTGTATCTGCTGTACAGCCTGCACGGCAAATGGTTTACTTGTCGCTAAAAGTACCTTCATATTCCTCCTCTTTTTTTTAAATTTCACCGAAATTAATAGAGTTACAAAATTACAAACTTATATCAAACAAAAAACCAAATCGGAGTAAAAAAATGTCCGCTGATTTTAATTTCACTCTGGGAAGGAGAAGAATCTTCGAACTTTAAAGGATCTGCAATAATACTTTGCCGCCTAAATGAATTTGTAGGGTAAATCGAATCATCGTATCTTTGTAACAGTTAAAATACGCCACGACAGTCAACAAACAAGCTTGCACTGCAGCCGTCTTTTATTATCTTTGCGCAGCACAAAAAGATTGTATACGATGAACAGCCCCTATCCTTCAACCCTGCTCGAAAATGCAGTGAACGAATTTGCCAGGCTCCCGGGAATAGGGAGAAAATCGTCCTTGCGGCTGGTGCTGCATTTGCTTCGTCAGGACGAGGAGAGTGTAGCCCGCTTCGTTGAAAGCATCCTGAGGCTGACGCAGGAAGTAAAATACTGTTCCTCCTGCCACAATATCTCCGACACGGAAGTATGCAGTATCTGTGCTGATAAAACACGCGACAAAGCTGTGGTCTGTGTCGTGGAAAACATCAAGGAGGTGATGGCGATCGAAAAGACCGTGCAGTTTAACGGTTTATATCATGTGCTGGGGGGCATCATATCGCCTATCGACGGCATTGGCCCGTCGGACCTGGAGATCGCCAGCCTGGAAGAAAGGGTGAAATCCGGAGGCATCAGGGAAGTGATCCTGGCACTGAGTGCCACCATGGAGGGCGATACCACCAATTTTTACATCTTTCGCAAGTTACAAACCTACAACGTGAAAGTTAGCATCATTGCCCGTGGAGTATCCATCGGCGATGAGATTGAATATGCCGATGAGGTGACGCTGGGACGTTCCATATTAAACAGAACTCCTTTTGATGAATCCTATAAATTGCTGTCAAAATGAAAGAAACTGCTACCGACAGGATAATCACCCATCTAAAAAGAGAGTACTACGGGAGTCTGATTCTTCTGACAGGGTTATTTATTTTGGTGCTGCTGCGATCGATCCCTTTTCCAGAGAACATTTTCGAAGTTAGCATCACCCTGGAGCGATATGCCATCCTGATTACCCTCATTGCCATTCCGGCAGCGTTGAAGCTGTTTTCCGACCGGCTTAAAAAGGCTCCACGCCCCATGCAACCTGAAGAAGCCGCGAAAAAGTACAAAAAGCTGTCTCGTCTGCGTCTGTATACGATAAGCACTGTTACCCTCATGAATATAGTCCTGTTTGCATTTTCCCGCAACACCAATTTCCTGTGGTCCACGGTAGTTCTTCTCGTCGTCTTTTTGTTTTGCCAGCCATCCTATATTGAATTGAAAAGCCTCTCGGAACTGTCGGAAACAGGAGAGTCGGAAATGGAAGAAACTCAGGAAGAGCCAAAAGATGGAGAAGTTGTTGGAAAATAAGGAGATTCGTCTGCGGGCACCCGAGCCAGAAGACCTGGAGCTGCTTTATAAGTGGGAAAACGACACCGGCTTATGGGAATACGGCAATGCCACGGCCCCATACTCCCGCTTCAGTCTGAAGCAATACCTGACCACATCGAAGCAGGATATATATGCGGATAGGCAGTTACGGCTGATGATCGGCTTAATGGAGACAGAAGAGACCATTGGTATGGCCGACCTGTACGACTTTGACCCTTTCCACCGCAGGGCGGGCGTGGGTATCCTCATCGACGAAAACCGACGAAACAGAGGATATGGGCTGCAGGTGCTCCTGCTGCTCGAAGAGTATGCTTTCGGGTTCCTTTCTCTACACCAGCTCTATGCCTTTATACCGGAAAAAAACTGCGCAAGCATGCGGTTATTCCGGAACGCGGGTTACTATCCGGCAGGCAAACTATATGAATGGCTCTCCAGTGGCGACATTTTCGAAGATGTGCAGGTGTGGCAAAAAATAAAGCAGCCCTGAGCGGCAGGCTACAAACAAAAGTTGATTTAAAAAAGGAATATATGCAGGAGGACATCAAGAAAGCTTGTGAAATAATGAGAAACGGCGGGATTATTCTCTATCCTACCGACACTATTTGGGGAATTGGCTGTGACGCCACCAACGAAGAAGCGGTACAACGTGTCTATGAGTTGAAGCAGCGAAGCGACAGCAAATCGATGCTGGTGCTGCTGGATAATCCGGCAAAACTGCAGACCTACGTACAGGAGGTACCCGACATTGCATGGGACCTGATCGAACTGACCGACAAGCCGCTCACCATCATTTACGAAGGTGCTAAAAACCTGGCAACCAACCTTGTCGCCGCAGACGGAACCATTGGGATACGCATCACCGGCGAAGTGTTTTCGCGGGAGTTGTGCCGTCAGTTTCGAAAGCCCATCGTCTCCACATCAGCGAACGTGAGCGGCGCACCGGCACCGGGTCGTTTTTCGCAGATCGGAGCAGAGATAAAGAACGGAGTGGATTATGTGGTCACGTATGGACAAAAAGAACAGCGCGAAGCAAAACCTTCCGGCATTGTGAAACTGGGTAAAGACGGGACCATCCAAATTATTCGAAAGTGAAGAAATTGGTTATCTTTGTCTGCTTGCACCGTATATTATTTCGTTGACACAAATGAAAGAAATACATAATCGGTTTCTGCTTTGGCGTGATGCACATATCAAGGAGCGCCATTTTCTGCTGTTCGTCTGTTTTCTTGTAGGAATACTTACGGCGCTGGCCGCCTATGTGCTGAAGGCCGCGATCCATTTCTTTCAGGTCTTCCTGACCGAAAACTTCAGTCAGGACAACCTCAACTTCTCCTATCTTCTCTTTCCCATCGCAGGCATCCTCATTGCCGGGTTATACGTCAAATACGTGGTGAAAGACGATATTAGCCATGGCGTCACAAAAATCCTTTTTTCCATTTCGCAGCGCAAAAGCCGCATCAAGCCCCACAACATGTACTCCTCGCTGATTGCCAGCTCCATCACCATCGGATTTGGGGGCTCCGTGGGGGCGGAAGCACCCATTGTACTCACCGGATCCGCTATCGGCTCCAACCTGGGAAGATTCTTCAAGCTGGAACAACACAGCCTGATGATTCTGGTGGGCTGCGGAGCCGCCGGGGCCATCGCTGGCATTTTCAAGGCGCCGGTAGCCGGCATTCTTTTTGTGATAGAGGTGCTGCTGCTCGACCTCACCATGTCGTCCATTCTTCCCCTTCTGGTGACTGCCGTCACTGCCACCACCGTATCCTATCTCCTCACTGGCATGGATGCCATGTTTGCTTTCTCTCAGGTTGAACCGTTTACGCTAAACCGCATTCCTTATGTAATTCTGCTGGGTATCCTGTGCGGCTTCATCTCCCTCTATGTAATCCGCACCATGAGTTGGTGTGAAAACATATTCCACGGTTTACCAAACTGGAAGCGGTTTGTATTGGGTGGGGTGATGCTCAGTGTGTTGATTTTCTTCTTTCCCCCACTTTTTGGTGAAGGGTACAATACCATTGAGACACTGCTCGATGGAGGAGATTCTTTTCTTTCTCTTACCAACGAAAGTTTCTTTTATAACCTGGAAAGCCACTGGGCGATCGTGGTTTTTCTTGTCATGGTGCTCCTTTTCAAGGTATTTGCCACCAGCGCCACCAACGGCGGGGGAGGCACCGGCGGGGTATTCGCCCCTACCCTGTTTTTGGGGTGTATAGCCGGATTCATCTTTTCCTACACACTCAACCAGCTGGGTTATGCTACTTACCTTCCCCAGGAGAACTTCGCGCTGATGGGCATGGCCGGAGTGATGGCCGGAGTGATGCATGCACCGCTCACCGGCACCTTCCTCATAGCCGAGCTTACCGGGGGGTACGAGCTGTTTCTTCCGTTGATGATCGTATCGCTTGTATCATACGGAACAATCCTGGTGTTTGAGAAGCACAGCATCTATGCAATGCGGCTTGCCAGAAAAGGAGAGCTGATTACCCACCACAAGGACAAGGCCGTGCTCACATTTTTGAAAATCGAAGATCTGTTGGAAAAAGACATTCCCACCGTGAAGCCCGGTATGACACTGGGAGATATGGTAAAAGTGATTTCTGCCTCCAACAGGAACATCTTTCCGGTGGTCAACGATGAGCAGGTGCTCATCGGCCTGGTGATGATGAATGATATCCGAAACATCATGTTCCGCCCCGAGTTGTATGATCGGTTCACGGTGGAGAAATTCATGGTGGGTGCCCCGGCGAAAATCAGCATCGGCTCCAGCATGGAAGAGGTAATGGATAAGTTTGAAAACACGAAAGCCTGGAACCTGCCGGTCATTGATGATGGAGGCATTTATCTGGGCATATTATCTCAATCGTCGGTATTTAACTCTTACAGGGAGGTATTGGTGGAAAATTACTCCGATGCCGACGAATAATTTATTGTTCGATATGGAAAAGAAAGCAATCCGGATTATATTCATGGGCACCCCCCAATTTGCCGTGGAGTCGCTCAAAGCATTGGTAGAAAATGGATACAATGTGGTGGGCGTTGTCACCATGCCCGACAAGCCGGCAGGCCGAGGATACAAACTTCAATCTTCGGCCGTGAAACAGTATGCCCAGCAGCAGGGTCTGAAGGTACTGCAGCCGGAAAAGCTGAAAGACGATGCCTTCCTTTTTGAGCTGAAGCAGTTGAAGGCAGACCTGCAGATAGTGGTAGCATTCAGGATGCTACCCGAAGTGGTATGGGCCATGCCCCCAAAAGGAACGTTTAACCTCCATGCTTCGCTGCTCCCCCAATACAGAGGTGCTGCCCCGATCAACTGGGCTCTTATAAACGGGGAGAAAGAAACAGGCGTAACAACCTTCTTCCTCTCTCACGAGATCGACACCGGGAAAATTATTTTCCGAAAAAGGACGCCGATCCATGACGATGACAACGCAGAGACATTACACGACCGGTTAATGACCCTGGGTGCACAACTGGTTTTGGATACTGTTGATGCCATATCGGAAGACACTATACAACCTATTCCGCAACAAGATCTTCTCGCTAAAGACATCGAATTAAAAGCAGCTCCCAAAATATTCAGGGAGACCGGCCATGTGGACTGGAACAGGACAACCGGGGAGGTGTACAATTTTATTCGCGGCTTGTCTCCTTCCCCCACAGCATGGACCG
This sequence comes from Proteiniphilum sp. UBA1028, assembly GCF_002316955.1. Classification (NCBI taxonomy): domain Bacteria; kingdom Pseudomonadati; phylum Bacteroidota; class Bacteroidia; order Bacteroidales; family Dysgonomonadaceae; genus Proteiniphilum; species Proteiniphilum sp. UBA1028. The sequence goes on along the minus strand of NZ_DCEN01000051.1, from coordinate 43,083 downwards.
AAATACAGCCAGGCGATGAAACAGAACCGCTTCGCTTTAAACTTTATGCGGGTGAGGTAATAAAGATAGGGGAGAGCAGTACGGTACCCGGCACCATCCTGACCGACCACAAAACATTTCTGGATGTGGCCGCGAAAGACGGATTTATCCGGATCACCGACATCCAGCTGTCCGGCAAAAAAAGGATGCAAACTGCTGATTTTCTTCGTGGATATGTTTTCCCAAAAAATGCGCGTTTCAGCTAAGCAAAGCTACCACTTATAATTCAGCCCAAAGCTGAGCGTTTGATTAATCTGCCAGTATTTCAGATCGGGATCGGGCGGCACATCGTCGTCGAAGCGTGCATTTAGATAAATACGGGTGGACAAGGCGTTGCTCAGCGCCATATTCAGGCTGTTTTCGAATTCCGACATCACCTTGTCGTAGCTGGTAAAGTATGTCAGGCGTGAGTCCCAGGTAATATACCGGGTAATGTCATATTTTAGAATCGAGGTGATGGTGGAACCGATGTCCAGCACCGACCGTCTTCCTTCCGGTATCCCAAAACGCTTTACACTCACCAGATCATTGCCCACATATTTGAAGTTAATTGAGATCGGGGCAACAGAAAGATCCCACCTAAGTCTGCGGTGACGCACTTTCTCCGATTTCTTATCGAGGTTAAACTTCAAACCCACACCGGCATTCACATAGAGCGGCGCCAGGAACGCAGAGCGTAGATCGTTTGAATTGGTGGGATAAGCGTTGAACAACTGTGACTTCGCCTCCATGTTCATGGAGTAAGACCATCCTTTCAGGAATGCATCCACACCAAAATCACCGTAATAACGGATAAGGTCGTTTCCTATGCGGTATCTACGTAAGCTATCGTCCGGTGCATTGAAAACCGACAGCCGCCACTCCAGGGTATTGTTAAACTTCACTTTTTCTTTTTGGTAGTTGGCCCGGAGCACCTGATAACTGTTAAAGTTCAGGTTGTTGGTCCCCCCTTTATGCCAGTTGTTGGAGAAATAATTCTGGGCAAACTGGAAGGAATGTTCTCCGGAACGAATCCAATATTTCCGGTCGATTGTGGCCACCTCTACACCGGGGGCCTCAAGGGAATAGGTTGTCTCAGACTTCAACAGTTCCCGGAACGGATTATAGGTCTCCCGTACAATTTCATCGCCACTGCCTATACGCGGTACTGAAGTAAAGTTTAACACGGAATATTTGATCCGGTCAGGATATTGCATATAGTAGTTTCTTCTCACGTTTTGCACAAAATCGGCATGTTCCAGGGCGGATGCAAACGTTTTATCGGGAGAAATCAGCGATCCCGTGCCTGCATCCTTTCGCAGAGGATAGAACGACAGGTCACGCGGAAGCATCTTGCCGTTAAAGATCATCGGCAAAAACAGGGGGTTATAAAAGAGAGTATCGCGAAATGTCAGTCCCTGCATTGCCTGCGTATTGTAATAGTGAAAAGGAAGCTGCAGCGTCCCGTTCTCTTTCCTCGAATAGAGGGAGTCGAGAGGGTTGCTGTAAACCAGAGAATCTACCCCGCGAATGAAGGAAACAGACGATGAGGGAGTCATCACCGAAGACAGGCCACCTTGTGGATAAGCCACCGGCTGAGGCAGTTCTTCCTGTAGCGGGCTATCCGGCGCAGCTACGCGTTTTTCTATTTGCCGGCTGATATCGGTTATGTCGTGGAATAATTCCATGGAGTCGGGCACCTGAAGCGTCACTGAAGAAATATTACCGGTGCTGCTTACCTCAGTTGCCGAAACTGCAAATGAAAAATATATCAAAAATAAAGGGAGGAGTCGTTTCATACTGATTGTTTTTTCTTCTCGGGGAAATTACAATAAAAAAATCGCCTTCGCATTCTTCCTAACGACAAAGGTATAAAAAAAGTTTTACTAACAGGCGGCGTTGTGGAAACCTTCCCTCACTTTAAACTGATATTTATGAATCATGTTAAAAGAAAATAGATTAACTTCGTCCCAGATTTCAACAACATAAAAAGCAACTTCAAGATGAAAAAGTTATCATTCATTTTACTGCTCGTGATTGGAGCAATGGCTCTCACCGGCTGCCAGGGGTACAACAGAATGGTAGAGAAGCAGGAAGCCGTAGCGGCACAGTGGGGAAACGTTCAAAATGCCTATCAGAGGCGGGCAAACCTTATCCCCAACCTGGTGAACACGGTGAAAGGGTATGCCGCGCACGAGCAGGAGACATTTACACAGGTTACCGAAGCAAGGGCCAAAGCGACACAAACCACCGTCAGTCCGGAAAACCTTACCACGGAAAGCCTGCAAGAATATCAGCAAGCACAAAATCAACTGAGCCAGGCCTTGGGGCGGCTTTTGCTGATTCAGGAAAACTATCCGGAGTTGAAGGCAAATCAAAATTTTCTCGCCTTGCAGGATGAGCTGGCAGGCACCGAAAACCGCATCTCGGTGGAACGCAACAAGTTCAACCAGACGGCACAGGATTACAATGCCTATATCCGCAAGTTTCCACAGGTGATTTACGCTAAATGGTTCAAGTTCGAGTCAAAAGCTTACTTTGAAGCTACACCCGAATCACAGGCTGCACCGGAGGTGGTGTTTTAATTCACCTGAAGATCTATTCCTCTGTAATGCTGTAAAAGAATGTTGCAAAAAGAAGAACTGCATCGCATATCTGAATCAATCAAAAGTGCCGAAAGTCACACCTCGGGTGAAATACGTGTCTGTGTGGCAAGGCACTGCAAAGGAGACCCTCTGGATGCAGCATTGCTGAAATTCCGGCAGCTGAAAATGGAGGGTACACAACGCAGAAACGGGGTGCTTATTTACGTATCGCCCGCCGATCACAAGGCAGCTATTCTGGGCGATAAGGGGATCAATGATACGGTGCGCAACGACTTCTGGAATGATGCACTGGAGGTGATGCTTTCCTTCTTCAGGAAAGGGCTGATCGCCGAAGGCATATGCAAGGGAGTCGGCAAAGTGGGCGAACTGATCAAAGTACAGTACCCGGTAATGGGAAACGACATAAATGAACTTGGCGATGAAGTCATCCTGGATGAATAAAATCCATCTGTTTATAGTACTTTTGCTCACTGCCACAGGGCTGAGAGCACAAAATATTCCCGATCCGATGGTACCTTACCGGTTGGTGAACGACTTTGCCGGTCTCTTTTCGACTGCGGAGAGAACATCGCTCGAACAAAAGCTGCTTGCCTACCACGACTCCACCTCCACACAAATATATGTGGTCACCGTCAACGACCTGGGAGGGTATCCCCCATCGGACTATGCCTTCCGACTCGGTGAAAAATGGGGTGTTGGCCAAAAGAGCAAAAACAACGGCGCAGTGATACTTATCAAACCCAAAGTAGGCAACAGCCGAGGCCAGGCGTTCATTGCCACGGGTTACGGCCTCGAAGCCCGCATCAACGATGCCTATGCCGGGCGTATCGTTCGCAACGAAATGATTCCCTATTTTATGGAGGATGATTATTTTGGCGGTGTAAATGCCGCTGTAGATGCTATGATTGACCGTCTGTCCGGGGAATTTACCGCAGATAAAAAAGAGGAAGATGGCATTTCGCCCCTCGCCATCATCATTATCATCGTCGTCCTCGTGCTCTTTATCGTTCTCTTTCGGGGGGGAGGGGATCAGCATATCGATAGCGAAGGGCATGGCAGGAGCAATGTCCCTCCCCTGTTTTTTCCACCCATGACAGGAGGCAGCCGCAGAGGAGGGGGCTTTGGTGGCTTCGGCGGCGGCGGTTTCGGCGGCGGATTTGGTGGTGGTTTCGGCGGCGGCGGTGGAGGCAGTTTTGGCGGAGGAGGAGCAGGCGGAAGCTGGTAACTATATGCAACAAAGACTAATCACGGTACTGGGTCCCACAGCATGCGGCAAAACCACCTTTGCTGTTCAGTTGGCCCGCACTCTCGGCGGTGAGATTATCAGCGCCGACTCACGGCAGATCTACCGGAACATGGACATCGGCACCGGAAAGGATCTTTCCGAATACAGAGTTGATGGAATATCCGTTCCTTTCCATCTGATTGATATCCGCGAACCGGGTGACAAATATACACTTTTCGATTATCAGCACGATTTTCACATTGCCTTACAGGATGTTCTTTCCCGGAATAAAAGACCCATTCTTTGCGGGGGTACCGGACTCTATATTGAATCTGTGCTGAAAGGCTATCATCTTCCCGATGTGCCGCCCAACCCGGCATTAAGAAAATCACTCGAAGGAAAATCGCTGGAAGAACTGGCACACATCCTTCGGTGCTACCGGCCTCTACACAACACCACTGACACCGACACCATCAAAAGGGCTATCCGCGCCATTGAGATTGCTCATTTTCAGGCGCAGAAAACAGCATCGGCGAGCGAGTTTCCACCGCTGGAGAGCTGTGTTCTTGGACTTCATATCAACCGGGAACTACGGCGAGAGAAAATTACGACACGCCTGAAAGCGCGTCTGCAGGAAGGAATGCTCGAAGAGGTAAAAGCAATCCTTGATTCGGGTGTTGCGGCCGACGACCTGATCTATTACGGACTGGAATATAAATACGTGACGCTGCATGTACTGGGCACCATCAGTTATGAGGAGATGTACAGACAACTCGAGACCGCCATACACCAGTTTGCAAAAAGACAGATGACCTGGTTTCGGGGAATGGAACGCCGCGGCATCGCCATTCATTGGATCGACGCCTCACTTCCGATGGACCAAAAACTAGCCAAGGCATATTCTCTCCTCGGCAGGTAAGATAATCTCCAAAAAAATCGTAATTTTGCCTCCGTAGCCACAATACATTCAACATAGACTATTTGCGGATAATTTAATGAACTATTTCGTCCAATGATTAAAGGTAAATTTCCCACAGAGCAGTTCAAAGATCTCGAAACGCCATTTTACTGGTACGATATGGATCTTTTGCGGAAAACACTCGACACCATTAAAAATGAATGCCGGCACAAGCCGTTTCACGTACATTACGCCATCAAAGCGAATGCCAATCCGCGCATTTTGAAAGAAATCGCCTCCTATGGGTTTGGAGCCGACTGTGTGAGTGGCAACGAAATACTGAGAGCGCTGGAGTGTGGTTTTGCGCCCGATAAAATTGTGTTTGCCGGCGTAGGAAAAACAGACAGGGAAATACAAACCGGTCTCGATCACGACATTTTTTGCTTTAATGTGGAGTCGATACCCGAACTCGCTGTACTCGGCGCGCTTGCCTCGGCCAGCAAAAAGAAAGCACGGGTAGCCCTGCGCATCAATCCCAACGTTGATGCCCACACCCACAAATACATCACTACCGGCCTGAACGAAAACAAGTTTGGCATAAACGAACAGGATCTGCCCGAAATCCTACAGATGATCAAGGCTTCGCCACATATTGAACTCATCGGCATGCACTTTCATATCGGTTCACAGATCACCGATCTCTCTTCGTTTGAAGACCTCTGTGTGAAGGCCGCAACGCTGCAGGAGTGGTTTAACAAACAAGGAATCACCCTGCCGGTGATCAATGTGGGCGGAGGCCTGGGGATCAACTATCAGCATCCCAATCACTGTCCGATAGCCGATTTTGAAGCATACTTCCGCATTTTTGAAAAATACCTGAAACTACAGGAAAATCAAACACTTCACTTTGAACTGGGCCGTTCTGTGGTAGCCCCCTGTGGTTCATTGATTGCCCGCGTGACTTACGTGAAAGAAGGCATCGAGAAAAAGTTTCTGATTGTGGATGCCGGCATGACAGAGTTGATCCGTCCCGCTCTTTACCAGGCATTTCATCATATTGAGAACATCAGTTCCGAAGAGGCTTATACACCGTATGACGTGGTTGGGCCCATTTGCGAGTCGAGTGATGTGTTTGCGGAGCACATGATGCTGAATGGGTCTGCACGGGGCGACCTGATCGCGATCCGCTCTGCAGGTGCATATGGCGAAACAATGGTATCGCAATATAACTGCCGCGAGAAACCAGCATCCTACTTCTCTGATTCGATTTAATTGTTTTACGAACAATGAACGCGCCTATGTTTTTTTTCAGCACACTCTCCCTGTTTGAGTGGACTCTGGGAGGCACCTTACTTTTATGCTTCCTCGTGCAACTTTTCTTTTATCTATTCCTCTACAGGAAACCGTATGCATACGAACGAAAGCGAAATGAGACACCCCTCCCCGAGGAAGACCTCCCGGGTATTTCTGTGATCATCACATCGAAAAACAATTCAGAGGAACTGAAAAGAAACCTCCCTTTTATCCTGGAACAGGACTATCCTCATTTTGAAGTGATCGTGGTAAACAGCGGGTCGACCGATGAGACAGACATGGTGCTGAAAGCAGCCGAAATCAAATATCCACGTCTCTATCACACCTTTGTTCCTGCCGAGGCAGACAGCATAAATGAAAAAAAACTGGCACTCACTTTGGGAATAAAGGCAGCAAAATATGACCTGCTTCTCTTTACCGAGTCCTTTTGCAAGCCCTGCACTACCCAATGGATCAAAACTTACGGAACAGAGTTTGCGAAGGGGCGTGACATCGTTTTGGGATTTAATAGGATTGGTATCTCTAAAAATGTTTCATCCCGCAAATTCATCCTCTACGACAACCTGATCCATCATCTGAAGTTTTTATCGATGGCCATCCTGCACAAACCGTTCATGGGAATAGGCCGGAATATGGCCTACAGGAAAGAGCTCTTTTTTGCGCACAAAGGGTATTCGTCCATATTGCATATCGACGGAGGGGACGACGATTTGTATATCAACCAGATCGCCCGCAAAAAAAACACAGGGGTAGTACTGTCACCCGACAGCCTGACAGAGACATCGGGTGTAAACAACTTCTTCATATGGAGGGCATTAAAATCGAAACACCTATATACCAAGCAGTTTTACAAAGGTTTTTCTGCACACCTTTTCGGCTGGGAATCATTTTCAAAGTATCTCTTTTATGCCACTCTGACGGGCTGCGTGATATATGGCATCGTTGCTCCGAATCATCTGTTGCTTGCATGGGCATTGCTGCTGTTTCTTGTGCGCTATTGGATTCAGTTGATGGTGATCAACCGGAACAGCAGGCTTTTTGATGGAATCACGTACCATATCCACCTGATTCCGTTCGATTTGTTCCAGCCTTTCAACAACATGCGCTTTCGCCGCTATGCAAACAGGAGGAACAGGAGGAGGTAAACAGAAGCGGCAAAACAGACATTTTGTCTGATTTAAACCGGCATGCAAGATAGCGTCTGGTTAAATGGGGTTAATCGATCACCTGATCCGTTAAAAGTGTTAAAAAGCAAATAGATATCCCTAACAGATGCACATTTTTTGCTCTATATTTGTTGTATTTAATAAGAAAATTAAATTGAAAAAATATGGATACAAGAAAAACAAAAAACCTTTTATTAATTGTTCTGGTAGCGGTATTGAGTTCTGCTATCACGCTGCTGGGATACGATGTAATCAGCAAAAACGGAAAAGCAGACGGCAGCGCTGCGTCTCAAGCTACATCGAAAGAAATTGGCAGTTACGCGAATTCATTTGATCAGAACAAAAATTTGGTCCTTACCAACCTCACCACAGCCGAAGGATATCCAGATTTCACGGAGGCTGCATCACGTTCGGTAGATGGCGTGGTACACGTGAAAACCAAGACCATCAGCCAACAGCAATATATCAATCCATTTGATTTCTTCTTCGGATTCGGAGACCGCACGCCGGCACAACCACGCGAACAGGTAGGATTCGGATCGGGAGTGATCATCTCCAAGGACGGATATATCATTACCAACAATCACGTTGTAGAAAATGCCACCGAGGTTTCTGTTTCGCTGAACGACAATCGCGAATTTACAGCCAAGGTTGTTGGTTCCGACAAGATGAGCGATATCGCACTGCTCAAAATCGAAGGCAACGACTTCCCCTATCTTACGTTTGGCAACTCCGATGCATTACGGGTAGGAGAATGGGTTCTGGCCGTCGGCAACCCGTTTAACCTCACCTCTACCGTCACTGCCGGTATTGTGAGTGCAAAGAACAGAGGCAATGTAATGGGAGGTGGCCTTGGCATCCAGTCGTTCATTCAGATTGATGCAGCTGTGAATCCCGGAAACAGCGGCGGTGCGCTCGTAAACACAAGGGGTGAGCTGGTCGGCATCAATACCGCTATCTACTCCCAAACGGGCAACTTTGCCGGTTACGCCTTTGCTGTGCCCATCTCCATTGCCGGTAAGGTAGCTGCCGACCTGAAGGAATTCGGTACCGTGCAGCGTGCTGTACTGGGCATCCATGTACCCAATATTGAAAACATCCGTCGTGAAGATCCCGACAGGGCCCGCGAACTCTCACAAATAAAGGGGGTACTGGTGGAAGACTTCTCTGACCGCAGTGCTGCCAAGGCAGCAGGAGTCCAGAAGGGGGATATCCTCATTGCCATCAATAATGCACCTATCCGCAACTTCGCCGAGCTACAGAGCCAGTTGAACAGGTTCCGTCCCGGAGATAAGATCAACCTGACAGTTGACCGTAATGGCAACAACCGTTCGTTTAATGTGGAACTGAAAAACGACGAAGGAAATACCGAAATAACCCGCAGCACAGATGCAATGAGTAAGTTGGGCGCCACCTTCAAACCCGTTTCCGACGACACAAAAAGCAAACTTGGCATCTCGAGCGGCGTTGAAGTTGAAAGTGCAAATAATAACGGCCTCTTCAGAAAGAATGGCATCAATAAAGGGTTCATCATTATGCGGATTAATAATACACCCGTCAACAGCGAGGATGATATTGCCAAAATTGTGGCTTCGACCAATAATCGACAGGATAAAGTGCTGCTTGTGGCAGGGTTTTATCCCAACGGCAGGACACAATACATCGCAATTGATCTGACAAACGACTGACACTGAAGGGTTAAGAAAGGTTAATTTATCCTTTTTCAGTAACAAAAGCCACACTATTTGTGTTTTTATAGCAAAGGAATTGGGCAATGTGCCGGATTCCTTTGCTATATCTTTGATAGGGAGTCATTTTTTCGTCAACATTGCGAAATTTTTTGTACTTTTGCAGCCCTAAAAGATTACATGAAATTATACTCAGAAGAATTATATAGAATAAATGAGACAACTAAAAATTACAAAATCGATCACCAACAGGGAAAGTGCGTCATTGGATAAGTATCTTCAGGAGATAGGCCGCGAGGACCTGATCACCGTAGAAGAGGAAGTCGAGTTAGCACAAGCCATCAAAAAAGGAGATCGTCAGGCACTGGAAAAACTCACCAGGGCCAACCTCCGCTTCGTGGTATCGGTAGCCAAGCAATATCAAAACCAGGGATTGAGTCTGCCCGACCTGATCAACGAGGGCAATCTGGGGTTGATCAAAGCAGCCGAAAAGTTCGACGAAACAAGAGGTTTTAAGTTTATCAGCTATGCGGTATGGTGGATCCGTCAATCCATCCTGCAGGCACTGGCTGAACAATCACGCATTGTACGACTCCCTTTGAATCAGGTGGGATCTCTCAATAAGATCAGCAAAGCATTCCAGAAATTCGAGCAGGAGAACGAGCGCAGGCCCTCGGCCGAAGAGTTGGCGAAGGAGCTCGACCTGTCGGTGGACAAGGTGACGGACTCATTGAAAGTATCCGGTCGCCATATCTCCATGGATGCTCCTTTTGTGGAAGGAGAAGACAACAGTTTGCTGGATGTACTGGTGAACGACGATGCTCCTATAGCCGACAGGACACTGATCAACGAGTCTTTGCAGAAAGAGATTGACAGGGCACTTTCCACCCTCACCGAAAGAGAGAGCGACATCATCAAGATGTTCTTTGGCATCGGATGCCAGGAGATGACACTCGAAGAAATCGGCGACAAGTTTCAGCTGACTCGCGAGCGCGTGCGTCAGATCAAGGAAAAAGCTATCCGCAGGCTGCGACAAGACTCGCGGAGCAAGCTTTTAAAAAGCTATCTCGGTTAATTCCTCCACCAAAGTGTGCATCTCCGAAGGGAAATGAGTAAAAAATACCCTACCAATGCGATTTTTGGCGAATTTTTACATAAAAAATGAGTTTATGTGAAATTTAAGTTTTAAATTTGTGTTCCATGTTTATTCGTTAAGTATGAATGGATAAACTTTTTATCGGGCCAATTACAATTTATCGTAATTTTACCGAACATTTTTAAAACGGAAACGTTATACTTGCAACAAAATAGTGCTAGGAGTAGTACTGATATCACACACAAAAATAATATCGAGTTATTGTAATAAAAAAATGTTTAATTAGAATTTAAATTTATGAAAAAGTTTAGTTTACTTTTATTTACTGCTCTTGTGGCGTTTAGCATAAGTGCACAAGAAGTACAAAACGTTTCTCATGGTACTGTGTATCTGAAAAACAAGGCAAGCGACAATTGGTATATAGGACTTGGCGGTGGAACAAATCTTTACATGACAAA
>NZ_DCEN01000051.1:32267-32416 GCF_002316955.1 Proteiniphilum sp. UBA1028 | reverse complement strand
GAAATCGGACGCTGGAACTCACCCAACTGGGGTGCCCGTCTGGTTATTGACGGTGGTCACATCAAACACGTTGCAAGCGGGATTGATCCCGAACAAAACTGGCTGGGCGGACATGTTGACTTGATGTACAACATTATCAACGCCTGGGG
>NZ_DCEN01000051.1:3807-32004 GCF_002316955.1 Proteiniphilum sp. UBA1028 | reverse complement strand
TACAACGTAGGGTTGATCAACAACTTCCAGCTCTCCAAAAGCGTGGCTCTTTTCCTGGAACTGGGATGGAGAGTGATGCAGGAAACTTTTGATGGAAGCGGACTTGGCGGAGATTTTGAGTACGACAGCATGTTCACCGGAGTTGCCGGTATCAAATTCGGTTTGGGTGGCAAACAAGACTTCACCCCTGCCGAGCTGATGGACTACAACCTGATCAACGACCTGAACAGCCAGATCAACAGACTGCGTGCAGAAAATGAAGAACTGAGACTCAGACCGGAATCTTGCCCGGAATGTCCTGAAGTACAGCCCACAGTAGTGTCTGAAGGTGTATACGTTCCGAACGTAGTATTCTTCCGCATCAACTCGGCTAAGATTGACAAAGGACAGCAGGTAAGCGTTTACAATACTGCAGAATATCTGAAGGCCAACGAAAATGCAAAAGTAAACATCGTGGCTTACGCTGACAAACAAACCGGTACTCCTGAGTACAACTTCGCACTTTCTGAAAAACGTGCAAGAGCGGTTGCCGATGCATTGACCAACGAGTACGGAATCAACAGCGATCGCATCTCTATCGACTGGAAGGGCGATACAGAACAGCCTTACGCTGAAAACGACTGGAACCGTGTTGCTATCTTCTTTGTTGAGTAATCCAACACAAACCAGATAATAAAAACATCCCGGTTCTCAGGAACCGGGATGTTTTTTTGCTATCAACCGCTCCAAAGGGCGGACACACATCCTTAAACAAGAGGCTGCACCTGTCTGTCTCAACAGCCGGTGCAGCCTCTTATTTCTTTGTGTTCAACAGGAAAAGCTACCGCATCTTATTCTTTGATGTATATGCGCTTTACGCGTGGAGAGATGGAGGTGAGAATTTCGTAAGGAATGGTGCCGATGGTGTCGGCCAGCTCAATCACCGAAAGTCCTTCTCCAAACAAGACAACCGTATCCCCCTCTTTTGCCGGGATGTCGGTGACATCCACCATGCAGAGATCCATGCAGACATTTCCCACAATTGGGGCATAGTGGCCGTTAATAAGCACCTTACCTTTTCTGTTGCCAAATTGCCTGTCAAGGCCATCCGCATATCCAAAACGGATCGTGGCAATTCGTGCATCGCGCGTCAGTTTTTCTTTGCGACCGTAACCAATGGTCTCGTTGGTAGAAACATTTTTAATCTGCAAAATGGTAGTCTTGAGTGTACATACATTTTTCAAGCCATTCAGGCCACTGGCGCTCACGCCGTAGAGGCCAATACCCAACCGGGCCATATCCCAGTGGGTCCCGGGAAAGCGCTCTATTCCTGCCGAATTGAGAATATGTTTATAGATGCCATATTGAAGGCCGGCTTCAATCTCATCGGCAGCATGCTTGAATGTATTCATCTGCTGATGGGTGAATTCGTCGAACAACCAGCTTTCACTGGCCGAAAGATGAGAGAAGACCGAATGTACTTTCAAACCCTTTTGTGCCTTTAAAATTTGCACCATTTCCGGAATTTGCTCCGGCAGGAAGCCCAGCCTGTGCATGCCAGAGTCAATTTTGATATGCACGGGGTAATGGGTGATTCCTCTTCTTTCTGCTTCTTTGATAAAAGCGCCCAGGATGCGGAAATTATAAACTTCCGGCTCCAGGTCGTTCGAAAAGAGCTCTTCGAAGCCGTTCACTTCCGGATTAAGCACAATAACCGGCAAGGAGATACCCTCCTTTCTCAGCATCATACCCTCTTCGGCTACCGCTACGGCAAGGTAATCGCAACGATGGTACTGAAGTGTTTTTGCTATTTCGACGGCACCGGCACCATAGCCGTTCGCCTTCACCATGCAAACCAGTTTTACGCGGGGATCAATTCTCGATTTGTAAAAGTTGAAATTGTGGACGACCGCATCGAGATCAACCTCCAACAGTGTTTCGTGGATACGTTCCTCAAGAAGGGCACCAATCTGTTCAAAGTGATACTTGCGGGCACCTTTCAATAAAATGAGCTCCCGGTACATCTTCTTCCAGTCGCCCGACCGGATAAAATCATCGGTTGTCAGATAGAACGACTTCTCCAGGGTAGTAAACGCATGAGCATTGGCGGATATATCCTGTCCAATGCCGATGATTCTTTCTATGCCGCTCTGTTCCACCATATCGGCCACCTTTTTATACAAAGAGCGCGGAGATACTCCCGTTTGAAGAATATCGGACAGGATAATTGTTTTTTTTAGCGGACGATCCATCTTTCGTTGTTGCTGAAAATCGAGCGCTATTTTGATTGAGTTGATATCGGAATTGTATGTATCGTTGATAACCAGACAGTCATTTTTCCCTTTGCGCACGTCCAACCGCATGGCTACCGGCTCCAGAAGCATCATCCGTTCAGAAATGTCCAACGGGGGTACGTGCAGATAGAGTGCCACCGCCAGACAATTAATGGCATTCTCTATGGAAGCCTGATCGGTAAACGGAATCACGAAGGAATAATCAAAATCGAGAAACGAATAACAGATGGTGGTTGTATCCTCCATTTTCTCGATGCTGGAAATAAAAAGATGTGCATCCCTGTTTTTTCTGGACCAGGAAAAGGCCTTCTGAGAAAGCACCATCATGTCAACACAACGTGACACCAGCTCATTATCTTCGTCGAAAATGAAGACATCGCAGTTGACAAAAAGCTCCAGCTTCTCCAAACACTTCTGCTGCAAGGAGCTGAAGTTTTCCTGATGTGCCTCACCAATTTTAGTCAGCACGCCGATTGTAGGCTTAATAATAGGTTCCAGATATTCCATCTCGTCAGGCATAGAAATACCAGCTTCGAAAATTCCAAGCTCCGCCTGTTCGTCAAGTTGCCAGACTGATAATGGCACCCCTATTTGAGAGTTGTAACTCCTTGGCGATCGAACAATATTAAAACTCTTATCCAGGAGCTGATAAAGCCACTCCTTCACAACTGTTTTCCCGTTGCTGCCCGTGATGCCGATTACCGGAATATCAAACATTGTTCTGTGATACGCAGCAATTTTCTGAAGGGCCCACAGGCTATTTTTTACTTTCAGGAAATTGGCACCCGATAGGTTATCCCATTCCGGAAGTATTTTGGAAACGACAAAATTCCGTACACCCAGTTCGTATAAGTCACTCACAAAAGCATGGGCATCGTTATTTTTGGTCTCGAGCGCAAAAAAAAGTGTTTCCGCCGGAACTGTCAGCTTGCGGCTGTCTGTGAGTAAAGTGGTTATCTCGGCAGGATAGGAGTTGCCGGATGAAATACCCAGGATGGATTCGATTTGTTGAACTGAATATGTCATGATTTGAATTATTTAAGTTGCAGAAGATTCTTCTCCTCTTCGCACGAGATTTCCGGATGTCGTGCTGCAAACAGTTCCAGCTTTTGGAGCAGCTGCGCTTTAAAAATGTGAAACGATTCGGTTCCGGGATGAAGAGGCCGGTGATCAAGCCCGTTTCTGATCTGGCTCCATTCCGCATTCACCTTTCGTGTTTCTTCGGAAAAGAAGGTTTCGGAAAACCGCTCCCATATATATTCCACGGCAAGAGGTGAGGGATGCATCATGTCGCTCCCATAAAAACGATAATCACGCAGTTCGTCCATCATTAGCTCATAAGCCGGAAAATAGCGGACATCATCGGGAAAGCATTGTTGCAAGCTGTCAATTGCCAGATGCAGGATCGACTTGCTCAGCTGATTCCCGTGTGCGCCGTCTTTCCAGTGACGAACAGGGCTTACAGTGAATAAAAACCGGACACCCGGGTTTTCCTCTTTGAGGGAACCAATCACCTCAATCCAGTCTTCTACAATCTCATTCACCGACAAACGAACAGGCAAAAACCTGTCGGCGGGAATCTGGTGACAGTTTCCCACTATTTCTCCGCTCTCTTTCCACCGGTAAGCATGCGCTGTACCAAAGGTAATGAGAAAAAGCGTGGTGGTGCGAATTGCATCGGCTGCACTCTCAAACCTGTCGGATATCTTTCTCAGACATCCACTCTTCCCGATATCCGAAAACTGTCCGTGATGCATGAAGCTGTGATACAATCCATTGTGAAATACAAGCTCGGCCTCCGTAAAGGGAACAGCCGACAATAACCTTCTGATGGAACGGGAAATGGATAACGGATTGTACAGGAAACCAAATGGGTTCACCTCCACCCTGAACTTGTGCAGCATCAGCTGGCCACCGATATGCCCGGAAAAGCAGGACCCCAAAAGCAGGAGTTGGGAAGAATGAGTTATCGGGATATCCGATCGGGGAATTTGTATGGGCGTTCTGAAATCCATTTTTATTGTATTTTCCATACAAAAATAACAACAAACCGACCATTTGCCGCCATCAAACCCATTATAATTTGTGAAAATGAAAAAGGAAAGTATATAAAAAAGGAAAGGTTGTCTCACGACAACCAATCTTCATTGTTAACCTTAAATCTAATACCATGAAAAACACGTTGCAAATATAGGGGATTTTGTGTTATAAAACATAACTTCTGAGCAGAAAATTTCAATATTTCATGCAATTTAACCAAATATTCACCCTTTAAACAGATTTAAACATGCTTTTCCGGTTTATTCAACCTGGAGGACCAACCCTTTCAGGTATTCTCCTTCGGGATGATATATGTTGACCGGATGGTCGGCAGGCTGCGTCAGCTGATGCAGAATCCTTACCTTCCTGCCCGAGATGGCAGCGGCACTGAAAACAGCCAGCCGGAATTGTTCTTTCGTAATCGCCTGTGAACAGGAAAAGGTGAAAAGGATACCACCGGGAGCCAACTTTTCCAGTGCGGAGAGGTTGAGTTTCTTGTATCCCTGCAGCGCGTTATTGATGGCGCCACGATGTTTGGCAAATGCAGGCGGATCAAGCACGATGAGGTCGTACTTTCCTTCTGGCATCTGTTTGAGATACTTAAAAGCATCTTCCGCCACAGCGGTGTGTCGCAGCTCATCGTCAAAATTCAGGGCGACGTTGCGACCAGTAAGAGATACGGCTTTGGGCGAACTATCCACCGAATCCACAGTGGCTGCTCCTCCCCGCAAGGCATAGACAGAGAAGCCGCCCGTATAACAAAACATATTCAACACATGCCGTCCGGCAGCATATTGCTCGAGCAGACTGCGATTCTCCCGTTGATCGATAAAAAAACCTGTTTTCTGCCCCTTGAGCCAGTCGATATGAAACTTCAAGCCGTTTTCCAGCGCAACATCCTCTACGCGGTCTCCTCCCAGGAGGTAGGTATCCACCGCGTTGATCCCGGCTTTGAAAGGCAACGTACCTTCGGATTTATAGAAAATATGTTCCAGCGAATTTTCGGACAGCACCTGCTGCAAAGCATCGGTAATAAGATTCAGGTCTCTGTGCATCCCCACAGAATGGGCCTGGATAACCGCTGCTTTGCCGTATATGTCAATAATCAGCCCCGGAAGGTGATCCCCCTCTCCATGAACCAGTCTGAAGGTGTTGTTGCCGGGTCGCAACAGATGCAGCACCTGTCTCAGCGCGTAGGCCTGTGTAATATTTTTTTTATAGAAGGCGATATCTACAGGTTCATCGTGAAATGACAGGATACGAACAGCAATGCTGCCAACCTGATAGTGGCCCACACCCAGGAAGTTACCGTCGGAGCCCATTACACGCACCACATCACCCTCTTCCAGCCCGTCAGGCTTATGGGCTATCGCCCCCGAGAAAATCCAGGGATGAAATCGTTTTAGGGACTCCTCTTTCTTAGGACGCAACACAATTTCTTTGTATCCGCTCATCGTTTTTTATTGGTTAAATGATTGTAAATACGCAGACAGGCCCAGGCATCGATTGCCGCATAAGACTGTTGCGCCGGGGTGAGTTGGGGTGCTTCCCAATTTGAAAGGCGTTGACTTTTGGAAATTTTTCTGCCGAACAGAATAGCATATATTTTTTGAAGGCTGTTGTCTTCAATACCAAACTTATCCACAAAGACCTGCAGGTCGATAAAGTTTTCCGGTTTGCTGGCAGAGCGTTTGTGTATGGCTGCAAAATCATCGCGTAACGAAAGGCCTATTTTTCTGATATCCGGATTAACCATCAACCCCTCCAGCCCGTCGGGGTACCCTATCCGGTTCAGTCGGAAGAGAAAACAGACTTCTTCCGTGGCAAGTTGCAAAAGTGCCACCTTATGAACCTGCCCCCGCTTGAAAGCCGGTTTTGTTTCGGTATCAAACCCCAATGCAGGCTGGGAGGAGAGATACCTAAGGGCACTGTCCACCTCCTCCTCGTGATCTATCACCACAATCTTCCCGTTGAACTTCTCAACCGGCAGTTCTGCTATTTGCTCCTTTGTTATTGTTAATCCCACAGGTATTCTCCGTTTTGATCTTCGTCGTCTTCCTCTCCTTCTGTATTGCTGGTCTTCAATGCGTGCAACGGACGCAATACATTTACGAGTTTCTGTCCCCAAAAGAGCCGGAAGTTCTCCTTGCAAACATGAATTGCATCCTGCATCTGGCCGGTAAGCTCAAACTGATAGACCGAAACGAAATTCCGGACATCCTGGTAGATATCGGCAATATCTTCCGATATGGTCGCCGTAACCGGCGTATCGCTATATTTCATATCATCCACAAACACATCCAGGTAGATATCTTCTTCTCCCATGGTGGCTGCAATGCGACTGGCCACACGCACATAATCTTCTTCCCGCACAAAGGTGGCCGGCGGCTCATCGTTCAACGGAAAAGTCTCTGGCAGGAGGGAGGCTTTCACGTACAACAAGGGAAGCATCTTTAAGATCCTGTCCACCCACTCGTTGCGTGAAATTGCCTCTTCGCTTTCAAGAAAAGAGGAAATTTCCACCGAGATGGTTACAAAATCTATCACCTCCGGCAGATAAATAATTGCATCATTATCTTTGTTCAACATACCTGTTTGATACCATTTGGTTTCTATCTGCAAATGTACGGAATTTATTTCGTACACGGAAAGGGAGATATTTTAATACGGCATGCATTTTAAGAGAAACTATTTTAAGTGTAGGGGGCTGCGTCATAAAAAATTATATCCGAAAATTGTTTGTTTCAAAAGATTCGGTTAACTTGCACATCCTATGCGACGTAAACTACCGCACAGCACTACTGGATCTGTGTCGGTTTTCATGGTCCTGCTCCCGCAGGAATTGGGTTTGCCGGGAAATACAGGCTTCGGCCCTGCCCATGGCAAATGTTGAGCGATTTAATCTTGTAAAAAAACAATGAAAAATAAAGATTCTGCATCCCGCACGTACGGCCCCGTTCATCTATGGCCTCTGGCACTTATTGCGGCCGGCACAGGAGCATGTTTTGCCGGCGCGGCAGTCTCCCCGGCCTACTGGGATTTCTTCGGACTGTTACTTATCCTCTCGCTGGCATCGTTGCTACTGGGGGTTCTCCCTGGTTTTCTCTTCGGAATACCAAGGCTGAACCGAAACTATGATCCAAGAGAAGATTATGGCCGAACAACAAAGTATACGCCCAATACAAATCTGGAGGATGTATCGGACTGGCTGACAAAGATCATCATCGGCGTTACGCTGACACAGCTTACAAAGATCCCCGGCTACCTGCAAAGCATGGCCGACAGTATTCTACTAAACAGCCAATGCGGAACACCCGATTGCGCCTTAGCCCGGTCTGTGATCATCTCGCTCCTGATCTATTTCTTCGTTGCCGGTTTTATTGGCAGTTACTACTACACCCGGCTATTCCTGCCCAACCTCTTTTCCATCATGGAGGAAAACAGCATCAAAAGAGCAGAGTCTGCCATCTGGGGAGAAGGCGCCAGGAAGATGCTGTACGCTGCCGAAGAGACCTATCCCGGTCAAAAAACCGCTTTCCTGACGGACGATGAGTTAGAAGTGCTGAAAAAGATCAAAGCTCACGACAATGTGTTCTCCGCGCCTCAACGGCTGAGTCATCGTGAAAATGCTGCGGTGAACGTACTGCTTGCAAAAGGTATTGTGGAAGAAATACCCGGCACCCTTTTCCACAGGAGGGGTTCGCTGCGTATAGTCCACGAAGCCATATTGCCGGCACTGAAATAAAAAAGGCATACTGGCAACACATTGCCTGAAGTACATACCGGATTGTATAGTTCCATTTAATTACCAAGACAATGAAACCACCTGTTTTAGGACAAAAGAGATTTCTGACCGATCATTTCGCGACGGAGAGTTTTTCCGAAGAATTGTTCCACGAAGCATATATGCAGGAGATGGATCGCAACCCGCTTTATACCGGAAGACATCTGCTCATTCTCAAAGAGGGAAACGAAAAGGTGGTAAAAACCACAAAATTTCTTGAAACGAAATGGGGCCTTTCGGTCGCCAATACAGCCGACTTCGTGATCGAGACCATCAATGAAAGCAAGATAAAAGATGCAGATGCGCTGTTTTATAACGAACTGGGCATTGCACTATTGGCTACCAGTGACGAAATTATGAAGTTGCTCCACGATGCACAGAACGATTATATCATTGAGCCGGAGAAAGTAGTTTATGTTCCCGATGAAATACCGGCCGACACGGAAATAAGTTCTACGTGGGGCATTGAAGCAATACAGGCAGAGAAAACAGCATACACCGGTGCGGGAATAAAAATCGCCGTGCTTGATACCGGCTTTGACACGAATCATCCCGACTTTACAGGGAGAGACATTACAGCCTTTTCCTTTGTTCCCGACGAAACTGCGGACGACCGGCATGGTCATGGAACACATTGCATTGGAATAGCCTGTGGTCGCACCGATATGCAGGGCACTCGCTACGGGGTAGCAACGGAAGCCAATATTCATGCAGGAAAAGTGCTGAGCAACCGGGGCAGCGGAGCGCAGGCCTGGGTACTGGATGGAATGACGTGGGCAGCAAACAACGGATGCCGCGTTTTATCCATGTCGCTGGGCTCGAAAGTGTTTCCGGGACAAAGCCATGACATTGCCTACGAGAGAGCTGCCCGGTATGCACTTTCCAAAGGAACACTCATTGTGGCTGCAGCAGGGAACGAAAGCAGGCGCTCACAAAACCTGTTCAGCCCGGTCAGCAGCCCTGCCGACTGTCCCTCTATCCTCGCGGTGGGTGCACTGGACTCATCCCTGCAGATTGCCGACTTCTCCAACCGGGCCATCAATAAAAACGGACTGGTCGATATCGCGGCGCCCGGTGTGGACATATACTCCTCCTGGCCTATGCCCATGGGAAACCGCACACTCTCCGGAACCAGCATGGCCACGCCGCATGTGGCGGGCATAATTGCTCTCCTTTGCGAAAAATTTCCCAATGCCACACCGGAGGAAATCAGTGAAAAATTAATCAGGATGGCAATCAGCTTACCTTTACCCGCGGAAGATGCGGGCGTGGGACTCGCCATCGCACCTTGATACAGAAAAAAAATGAAACGGATTGTCATCACTATTTCTGCCTATTATCTCGACCGGCTGGATATTGTAGCCGAGAATTTGCGGGAAGAGGGCGTTACCATCACCCGCCTCTATGAGTTTGGGGTAATCATTGGATATGCCGAGGAGGAAACAATCGACAAAATACGTCATCACGAGGAAATCGTCTCTTTGACAGACGAGAAAGAGGTAAACATGCCTCCTCCCGATGCCGACGTACAGTCGTTACCGTCCGGATAAAATCGAAAAGAACCGGTCGCCCAAAAAAACAACCAAACATTTTGAGAATCCGTTTGAAAATTATATCTTTGCAGACGTAAAGAAAGAGGGAAGCAGGAGACACCGCTTCCTTTTTTATTCATGGCTGCATCATATGATCGAAAAAAGATTAATTACCGACCTTGCGGAGGAATATCTGAAGGATTCTCCCGATTATCTGGTCGATGTGATTGTGGGAGCTGACAATACGATCACCGTAGAAATTGACAACGATAAGGGGGTCGACATTGAAGAGTGTGTGTCGCTGAGCCGCCATCTGGAGTCGAAGCTCGACCGTGATAAGGAGGATTTTGAGCTTACAGTCACGTCTGCCGGGCTCACCTCTCCCTTTAAGACGCAGCGCCAGTACAAAAAGTTCGAGGGGAAAGAGGTAGAGGTACTCGGCAAAAACGGACAAAAGGCGACAGGTTTTTTAAAATCATCCGATGCAGAGGGATTTACTCTCACCGTCACCAAAAAAATAAAGCCTGAAGGCGCCAAACGAAAGACCGAAATCACAGAAGATCTTCGCTTCGCGTTCGAGGAGGTAAAACATACAAAATATCTGATAAGATTTAAATAATATATGGGCAAGAAGAAAGAAACCATAAGTCTCATAGATACTTTTTCCGAATTCAACGAACTGAAGAATATCGACAAAGCGACGTTGATCAGTGTGCTCGAAGAGTCGTTCCGCAACGTGATATCGAAGACAATCGGTACAGACGAAAACTACGACATCATCATCAACCCCGACAAGGGCGACCTGGAGATATGGCGAAACCGGACCATCGTAGAAGACGATCAGCTGGAGGACCCCAACCTGGAGATCACCCTGTCTGAAGCGTTAAAAATCGACGAGGATTTTGAAGTAGGCGAAGAGGTGACCGACGAGGTGTCGCTGGAGCATTTCGGACGGCGTACCATTCTGAACCTGCGTCAGACTCTGGCATCCAAGATTCTTGAGCTGGAGAAAGATAATCTCTACAACAAGTACAAGGAGAAGGTAGGCGAGATTGTGTCGGGCGAGGTCTATCAGATCTGGAAAAAGGAGTTGTTGCTGCTCGACGACGAGCACAATGAACTGATTCTGCCCAAAACAGAACAAATTCCCAGCGACTTCTTCCGCAAGGGAGAGCATGCCCGTGCCGTGGTGGCCCGTGTGGAAAATAAGAACAACAATCCCAGGATTATTCTTTCCCGCACATCGCCCGTATTTCTGGAGCGGTTATTCGAACAGGAGATCCCCGAGATTGCCGACGGGCTCATCACCATTAAAGGAATCGCCCGCATTCCGGGTGAACGTGCCAAGGTGGCCGTGGAGGCCTACGACGACCGGATAGATCCTGTGGGAGCCTGTGTGGGCATGAAAGGATTCCGTATTCATGGCATTGTACGCGAACTGCGCAACGAAAACATTGATGTGATTAACTTCACCAACAACACCTCGCTTTTTATTCAGCGTGCGTTAAGCCCGGCCAGGATCAACTCCATTACCGTGAAGGAGGAGGAGCGTCGTGCCGAGGTCTTTTTGAATCCCGAAGAGGTGTCGCTTGCTATTGGTAAGGGAGGAGCTAACATTAAGCTGGCTTCCATGCTTACCGGATACAATATTGAGGTGTTCCGCGATATCGACGACGTGGACGAAGAGGATATCTACCTTGATGAATTCCGCGATGAGATCGACGGCTGGGTAATAGACCAGTTGAAAAAGATCGGATGCTCCACAGCTAAAAATGTGCTGGCCACAAGCAGGGAGCGGCTCATCAAGGAGGCCGATCTGGAAGAGAGTACTGTGGACGAAGTACTGGCTATCCTGCGCTACGAGTTTGAAGAAGAAGAGGAGAACGGCACTGAGGAAGAAAACGGTGCGGAGGAATAAAGACTGATCCACGATAATATACTGTTCACAACCATATAAAAGAGAGAAAAGGATAAACGAGATATATGCCTATTAGACTAATTAAAGTATCGAAAAATTTGAATGTGGGAATCAACACTTTGGTTGAATTTCTACACAAGAAGGGTATTGAAATAGAAGCAAATCCTAACGCCAAAATAGAGGATGAACAGTACGATATACTGATCGCTGAATTCGGGAAAGACAAGAATATTCGTCGTGAAGCCACCGAAACACGGGAGAAAATGCACCGTCGCGAAGAAAAGCGCGAGACCGTGGCTATCGAAGGGTATGAGCTTCCCGAGACACCAGCTCCGAAGAAGAAGGTGGAAAAAGAGGTCATTGAGACAGAGATACCGAATGAATTGAAACCCCACTTCAACGTCGTGGGCAGCATCGATCTGGACAATCTTCATAAAAAGAAAACAGAGCCGAAGCAGGAAGAAGAGATCGTTGAGACCACGCCTGAAGCAGTAGCCGTTCCCGAACCAGCCAAAACTGAGCCGGCTCCATCAATCCCTGAATTACAGGACATTGTACCGGATCCGGTCAAGGAAGAGCTGGAGGTTTCCGTTGATGAAACTTCCGTCGATCAAGAGGAAAAAAGCACCATTGTAACGGTGGAAGAAAAAGCCGAACCTCGCAAAGTGGAAGTAGAAGAGGCTCCCGCTGTTGAGACAGAGACGATTTCCGAAGAAACGGAAAAGGCAGTTGTTGCCGAAGAAATACCACAGGCTGAGGCCGAAGTTCCCGAGGAAGCTGCTGCTCAGGAAGAAGCAGCACAACCGGAACAAACAGGCTCCGGAAAAGTGTTTCGTCTTCATAAGACCAAGCTGGAATCGAACATTGTGGTAAAAGGGTCCATCGACCTGGATGCAATCAATGATCGCACCCGACCGCCCCGTAAATCAAGAGCACAGCGCAAGAAAGAACGTCTTGAGCGTGAACAGAAATCCCTCGACAGCAAAAAGCTGAAAGAAGAAAAGGTAAAACTGCTCAAGAAGGAAGCAATCGACGAAAAGAAAAAACAGCCTGCGTCACCCGATGCCGACGAGGACAACAAGAAGAAAAAGCGTACGCGCATCCGCACAAGCAAAGTAAACATCGACAAGCCAGTCGGTTTCGGCCAGCAGACATCGAGAGGCGACAGAAGGCCGTCCCTCAGAAAGCCGGTCAAGGCCGAAGTGAGTGAGGAAGATGTACAAAAACAAATCAAGGAGACCCTTGCCCGCCTCACGGAGAAAAGAGGAAAGAAGGGAGGAGCCAAATATCGCCGCGAAAAAAGGGAAGCCAGTGCCCACAGGTATCAGGAGGAACTCAAGCAGCAGGAAAGAGAAAGCCGCGTATTGCAGCTGACGGAGTTTGTAACCGCAAACGACCTGGCCAACATGATGGATGTGCCGGTAACCAGCGTCATCTCCACCTGTATGAGTCTGGGTGTGATGGTAGCCATCAACCAGCGTCTTGACGCGGAAACCATCAACATTGTGGCCGAAGAATATGGGTTTAAGACACAATATGTGAGTGCCGATGTGATAGAGGCCATTGCTGAGGAGGAGGATGCACCGGAAGACCTTGTTCCACGCCCTCCCATTGTCACGGTGATGGGCCATGTGGATCACGGAAAGACCTCGTTGCTCGACAGCATCCGCAGCACCAATGTGATTGCCGGTGAAGCGGGAGGGATCACCCAGCATATCGGTGCCTACAATGTGAAGCTGAGTGACGGCAGGAAGATCACCTTCCTCGATACACCCGGCCACGAAGCGTTTACCGCCATGCGTGCCCGTGGAGCCAAGGTAACGGACGTAGCCATCATCATTGTGGCTGCCGACGACAACGTGATGCCGCAAACGGTGGAGGCTATCAACCACGCCGGAGCAGCGGGTGTACCTATTGTATTTGCCATCAATAAGATAGACAAGCCCGGGGCAAATCCCGAAAAGATAAAAGAGAGACTTGCCGAAATGAACTACCTGGTAGAAGACTGGGGCGGCAAGTATCAGTCGCAGGATATTTCCGCAAAGAAGGGAGTCGGCATCCAGGAGCTACTGGAAAAAGTACTGCTCGAAGCTGACCTGCTGGAGCTGAAAGCCAACCCCGATCGCAGGGCCTCAGGCTCGATCATCGAGTCGGAGCTCGACAAAGGACGCGGTTATGTATCAACGGTACTGGTCGAAAACGGCACCCTGCATCAGGGAGACATCGTGATTGCCGGAGCCTATTTCGGCCGTGTAAAAGCGATGTTCAACGAGCGCAATCAGCGCATTGAAGCAGCCGGCCCTGCCGAACCCGCACTGATCCTCGGACTCAACGGAGCCCCACAGGCAGGAGACACGTTCAACGTGATGGAAACGGAACAGGAGGCACGCTCTATAGCCAACCGTCGTGAACAACTGCAGCGTGAGCAGTCGATACGCACCCAGAAGATGCTGACGCTCGACGATATCGGCCGCAGAATCGCCATCGGAAACTTCCAGCAACTGAACATCATTGTAAAAGGCGATGTGGACGGTTCGGTGGAGGCCCTCTCCGACTCGCTCATTCAGCTCTCGACCGAAGAAATTCAGGTGAACGTGATTCACAAGGCTGTAGGGCAGATCTCGGAATCCGACGTCACGCTGGCCGCCGCCTCCGACGCCATCATCATTGGGTTCCAGGTACGTCCTTCACTGGGAGCACGCAAGGAAGCCGAAAAAGAAGGAGTGGACATCCGGCTCTATTCCATCATCTACGACACCATTGAAGAGGTGAAAGCCGCCATGGAAGGTATGCTCTCGCCGGATATCAAGGAAGATATTACCGGAAATGTGGAGGTGCTGGATGTGTTTAAGATCACCAAGGTGGGCACTGTGGCCGGTTCTATGGTGCGCGACGGTAAAATAAAGCGTTCAAGCCGCATACGGCTTATCCGCGACGGTATCGTCATCTTCACCGGCGAGCTGGATTCACTAAAACGTTTCAAGGAAGATGTGAGAGAAGTTACCTCGGGTTACGAATGCGGTATCACGATTCGTAATTTCAACGACATCAAAGTGGGTGACGTGATTGAAGCTTACGAAGAGACAGAAGTAAAGAAAACATTGTAGAGACGCCCCCTCTGCATACAATATTCCGGTAAAACGGGATACAACGGGGCACATTTGTAAACCAGTTGACATTGTAATTTTAATTCCTACCCTGACAGCGGCCGCATCCGCTATCTTCAAAGGCTGATGCGGCCGCAACACACAGGGAAGGGTTAGAAATTTACGATGCAACCGGGTTACAAGGAAGAAATATTCATTCATTAAATTTTGACTATTCCCCGCTATGGCATAACCTGAACAACTCCGGTTCCGCACATAGAGCATTGTGGAATAGCTCCGTAAAATAGATGATTATGACAAAGAAAATCTTTTTCAGCCTTAGTCTGTTTATTTTGTTGATAAGTACGACAGCATTTGCGCAGATCACACCGCAGGTTTCAGTGGCTTTTGTAAATACAGCGGAACTGCTGGAGGTGTTCCCGGAGAAGGGACAAGCCACGCAGCAGCTGCTCACCCTAAGCGAAAATTACAAGAAAGAGCTGGAACTGATGCAAAACGAATACAACAAAAAGTATTCAGACTACATTACCTACCAGTCATCGCTGACGGAAAACATCAAACTACGCAGGATGCAGGAGCTCACAGAACTGGAAAACAGGATGCAGCAGTTTATGGAGTTGGCTCAGGAAGACATGGAGAACCAGGAGAAAGCATTGCTGGAACCACTGAAACAAAAGATCAGCGAAGCCATCCGCACTGTGGGGATTGAACGGAATTACACCGTTATTTACGACCTTGCCAATCCCGGAATTGCTTTTGTATCGCCTGCGGCAGTAGATGCCAATCCTTATGTAATGCAAAAGCTGGGCGTTCGTTAATGCAGCTTCTGGTGTGGTGAAGGAACAGCATACCTCAGGTGCAGGTGCAATCGGCATTTTCGATTCCGGGTACGGGGGACTCACCGTTTTATCCGGGATCAGGTCGCTGATGCCGGAGTATGACTATATCTATCTGGGCGACAATGCCCGTGCTCCTTACGGCAGCCGTTCCTTCGAAAGTGTATATGAATTTACCCTCGAAGCGGTAGCATGGTTCTTCTCGCACGGCTGCCCGCTCGTCATTCTTGCATGCAACACCGCTTCAGCAAAGGCGTTACGGACCATCCAGCAAGTCAATCTACCAACGATGAATCCCAGCAATAGAGTGCTCGGCGTTATTCGTCCCACCGCAGAAAGTCTTGCGGGACTCTCTCGCACAAACCACATCGGTGTACTGGGAACAGAGGGAACCATCCAGTCGGGCTCCTATGAGATAGAGGTGGAAAAGCTACATCCTCAGCTCACGGTTACCGGCGAAGCATGTCCCATGTGGGTGCCGCTTGTGGAAAATAGGGAGTTCGATAAGCCGGGTGCCGATTACTTTGTAAAACAACACATCGACCGCCTTTTTGCTAAGGATGCGCTGATAGACACCCTCATACTGGGCTGTACGCACTATCCATTGCTGCTGCCCAAGATCCGTCAGTTCCTCCCCCCTCACGTGAAGGTGGTTTCCCAGGGGAAATACGTGGCGGAAAGCCTGAAAGATTACCTCTACCGCCATCCCGGGATGGAGGAGAGATGCACAAAAAAGGGTACTATCCGCTATTTCACAACCGAATCGCCCGAAAAATTCAAACAACAGGCATCGCTCTTTCTGAACGAACGGGTTGATGCCGAAAAAACGAACTTAATACCCCTATGACGAACTGGTTTGATATACTTACCGGCATCCTGTTGCTGATTGCCTTTATCAACGGCTATCGCAAAGGGTTGATCATGCAGCTTGTGGGACTGGCCACCATTGTGCTGGCTGCCATCTTTGGAGGCCAACTGGCAGAAAAGATTCTCCCGGAGATCAACCGTCTGATGGAAATGTCTCCCAATGCGGCAAGGGTACTATCTTTCGTACTGGCCTTTGCCC
This sequence comes from Proteiniphilum sp. UBA1028, assembly GCF_002316955.1. NCBI lineage: Bacteria > Pseudomonadati > Bacteroidota > Bacteroidia > Bacteroidales > Dysgonomonadaceae > Proteiniphilum > Proteiniphilum sp. UBA1028. The sequence goes on along the minus strand of NZ_DCEN01000051.1, from coordinate 15,448 downwards.
TCATTGCGATCGTACTTTCGTTGATTGGCAAGCTTATCCAGAAATTCATCGATGTGGTCTTTCTCAGCTTTATCAACCGGCTACTCGGGAGCGTGATTGCAGTTGGCACCATGATGTTGTTTCTTAGCATCCTTCTAAACCTGGTGCTGATGCTCGATAAAAATGAGACGATCATCAAAAAAAACATCAGGGAAGAATCCTTCTTTTTTAAACGTGTGGAAGCTGTCGTACCGGCTATTGTACCCTATATGGACAAAGAATTATGGGAAGACTATATTCCCCGGAAATACAGGGAGGAACTTGAGAGAAAAGCCGACAGCATCTACCAGTCGTTGCCAGACAGCAACCGGATTGACTCAGTTTATCAACAGCGCCACTTCAACATCAATTAATGGGAAAAATATTTCAAATACACAAAGAGGGCAAAACGCCGCTGACAAGAATATTTATTGCGCTCCTGCTCATCAATCTTGTTACCTTCATCTTCCTGCCCGATACGATCTTCACGGCCATTGTTTTCGGACTGTCGCTGCTCCTGTTTGCCATGACGCTCAACTTTTACAGAAAGCCCGAACGCACCTACAAAGGTGATTTGCACGGTCTGGTAAATGCCCCTACCGACGGACGGATCGTTGCCATCGAGAAGGTGATTGAAAAAGAGTTTCTGCACGACGAACGAATAAAAATCTCCATCTTCATGTCGCTTTTCAACGCCCACTCCAACTGGGTGCCCGTGACGGGAAAGATAGTACATTTCTCCCACATAGATGGAAACTTCCATGCTGCCTACCTTCCCAAATCGAGCAACGAAAACGAACACACCAACATTGTAATTGAAACTCCCGAGCACGGGGTGATCCTTACCAAACAAATTGCCGGTGCCATGGCACGTCGCATCATCACCTATGTGCAGGAAGGAGAAGTGATCCATATCGGCTCTCCGCTCGGATTTATCAAACTGGGCTCCAGAATGGATATTTTCCTGCCACCGGACAGCGATATTCTGGTGGATATGGGCGAGGAAGTGCGTGCAAACGTTACCTTTCTGGCACGCCTGACCAAACAAAATCAATGACAGACATGAGGAAACATATACCCAATATCATCACACTGGCGAACCTGTTTTCGGGATGCATCGCAATAACGATGGCTTTTAAAGGAAATTTCACCGCTGTAGCAGCCTGGGTGGCCGTTGCTGCGCTGTTTGATTTTCTCGACGGCGTTTTTGCCCGTTGGCTGAACGCATATTCAGATATTGGAAAGGAGCTGGACTCGCTGGCCGACGTAGTCAGCTTCGGCGTTGCTCCGGCTGCGGCTGTATTTATATTACTACGGGATTATGCGCTCTTTTCCGCTTTGACCGGTCCGCTCTCCGAATTCGTTCCTTACCTGGCTTTTATGATTCCGTTGTTCTCTGCATTGCGCCTGGCTAAGTTCAATGTTGACGAACGGCAAACCACCTCTTTCAGGGGGTTGCCCACACCGGCCAACGGCCTCTTCTGGGTAAGCTTATGTGCAGGCATCTCGGACATGGCTGCCCGTAATTCCTATATTTTTCCGCTCATCATCCTGCTTATCGCAGTGCTCTCCTGGCTGATGATATCGGAGCTGCCGATGTTCTCGCTGAAAATAAAAAAGATAACCTGGAGGGGCTGTGAACGACAATGGCTTTTAGCGGCGCTCATGATCACTTTTGTCTTATTATTGGGCATAAGCGGTATTTCCCTGGGCATACTTGCCTACATTGTACTCTCCGCTATTCCACACCCCGCAAATCGTTAAATAAACCAAAGCTCCTCTGTGGATCAGCCGATTCATCGTATCTTTACGAAACAATCAAACATTATATACTATACAGCATATGGGATTTCTACTCAAATTTCTCTTTTTCTTTGTGGCGGCGTATCTGCTCTTGAAAGCATTTGTCGGCTTTCTTTTTGGGAAGAGAAGTAATCAGTCTCCTCCACGTCCGCAGCAACGTGCATCACAACCCAAACAACCCGAAACGCAGGAAGAACGAATCATTGAATATCAGAAAAAGACATTCGAGAAGAGCGAGGCGGAAGATGTAGATTTTGTGGAAATAAAAAGCCACACAGGAAAGGAGTAACAGCCGGACAATAACAACGTTCGCTTCAAGAATAGCCACCTTTGCATGCAAATGGCAGTCTTCCTTTTTGTAGAGAAAATTTAATCAAAATCATATAAGAAAATTACACAAAAGACTATGACAGATATTTTCGAAAGGCTTAAAAGCGTCAATGGGCCGCTGGAACAGTACCGCCAAAAAGCGGAAGGTTATTTTATGTTTCCCGAACTTGAGGGAGAAATTGGGCCGCGGATGAGGTTCCACGGCAAGGAGGTGATTACCTGGAGTTTAAACAATTACCTGGGGCTGGCCAACCATCCCGAGGTGCGTGAAGCCGATGCCAAAGCCGCAGCCGACTGGGGCATGGCTTACCCAATGGGTGCCCGCATGATGTCGGGCCAGACAAAATACCACAAGGAGCTGGAAGAGAAACTGGCACGTTTTGAGAAGAAAGAAGCAGCCTACCTGCTAAACTACGGTTATCAGGGAATGGTATCCATCCTCGACTCCCTCGTATCCCGCAACGACGTCATCGTCTACGATTCCGAAGCACACGCCTGCATCATGGACGGTATCTTCCTGCACAAGGCAAAGGGAGGGAAAAGCTTCGTCTATGCACACAACGATATGGAGAAATGCGAGAAGATGCTCGGTTTTGCCACCCGCAAAGCGGAAGAAAACGGCGGCGGCATCCTGGTCATTACCGAAGGTGTTTTCGGCATGTCGGGCAGCCTGGGCAATCTCCCGGGTATCGTGAAGCTAAGGGAAAAGTACGATTTCCGGATCATGATCGACGATGCTCACGGCTTCGGCACAATGGGTGAAACCGGTGCAGGTGCCAGCGAGCATTTCGGACTGATGGACGAGGTAGACATCTACTTTGCCACTTTTGCCAAGTCGATGGCCGGCATCGGTGCTTTTGTAGCCTCCGAGAAGGCAATTGTGGATTCGCTAAAGTACAACATGCGCTCGCAGATTTTTGCCAAGTCACTGCCCATGCCCATGGTCATCGGTGCTTTAAAACGCCTTGAGCTGCTGCAGACGCAGCCGCAACACCGGGAAAACCTCTGGAAAATAGCCAAATCGCTTCAGTCGGGCCTGATAGCCGAAGGGTTCAACATCGGCCATACAGAGTCACCCGTCACACCGGTCTACGTGAAAGGAAACGTAGCCGAGGGAACCAACGTGGTGGTCGATCTGCGCGAAAACCACGGTATCTTCTGCTCCATCGTAGCCTACCCGGTCGTGCCCAGGGATGTGCTGATGCTCAGGCTCATCCCCACTGCTGCCCACACGCAGAAGGAGGTGGATGAAACCATCGAAGTATTCAAAAAGATCAAGGTGAACCTCGAAGCCGGAAAATACAAAGCAGAGGAAATGCAATCGATGTCGATCGAGTAACAAAATAAAAAAATGCTACGTGTCAAAATACAGCACAAATACCACCTGACCTGTACCCGGTGTGGTTATGTGACACCCAACTTCTGGACCTGGTTCGATCAGCACCAGCAATGCCCGAAGTGCGGCAGCAAACATTCCGAGGTCTGGTACAACCGACGATACCAGCGGTTGCCGCGCATCATTAAACGGAAACCGGACAGTTTCTGGCACTATTTTCCCTTTCTCCCCCTGCTGCGCCGAAGGCACATCATCTCCCGGGGAGAAGGAGCTGTGCCGGTGGAGCGATGGACCTTTCTGGAAGAGTTTGCCAGAAAGGAGTTTGACCTCAACATCAGGGTGCATGTCTACCGCAACGACCTGAATGGCGGCACGGGCACTTTTAAGGATGTTGCTGCCTCCATGGCGGCGAGCCTTTTCAACGAGATAGGGATCAGTCAGTACTGCATCGCCTCGACGGGCAACTCGGCTACAGCCTATGCCAGATACCTCTCCATGGCGAAAGTGAACTGTTCCGTCTTCATGCCGGAAGATGCCATCAGGACCTCAGAAGCCACCATCAGTTCATACGGTCAGCAGGTCTTCCGGGTGATGGGGGATTATGCCAGAGCGAAGGAGATCGCCGCCGGCTATGCCCAAATTCACCATATTCCGATGTCCACAGGCAACATTGATCCCATCCGTGTGGAAGCCAAGAAGACCATGGTCTTCGAGTGGCTCCGGCAGATGGATAAATTTCCCGATGTCTACATCCAGGCAGTGAGTGGTGGCACGGGTCCCATTGCCATCGACAAAGGAATCCGGGAGATCAGACATATATATCCTGAACTGAAGAACCCCCGCTTTCTGCTGGTGCAGACCGACAAGTGCGACCCCATGGTACAGGCATGGGAGAAGGCAGAAGCGGCTGGCTTCCCGGAGGGCTACGAGCAGGATTACCCGATAATCGACAACCCACAGACGGAAGTGCCTACGCTGGCTACCGGCAATCCGGCCAGCTATCCCCTCATCGCCAGGCTGGTAAAAAATTCCGGCGGCGCCTTCTTGCGTATGCGGGAGGAGAAACTACTTTCTCTTGGCAAGCTGATGGCGTACGAACAGAAGGTGATTCCCGGTCCCGCCTCGGCAGTAGGCATGGCAGGATTTTTCGTTGCCTTGCGGAAGAACCTGATCAAGAGCGGGGAGACCGTACTGATCAACCTGGGCGAAGGGCCCAACCGTGCACCGGCCTTTCTGGAACAGATGATCTATACCTCTCGCAACGTGAGCCATGTGGACGAATGTGAACCGCACTCCATGGACGACTTCCGGGCGCAACTCTGGAAGGAAGTTTTGGAAAATTAAGCAAAACACTCAAGAGTCGAGACACAGGATTCAGGAAATTTTCAAACGGAATGCTGAAAACGAAAGACGAAATGTTGAACAACAAAACCATATGGATTACGGGCGCCTCGTCGGGTATTGGCGAAGCGTGCGCCTACCTGTGGGCAAAATCGCCGGAAAAGGTCAACCTGATTCTTACCGCCACCCGGGCCGACAGGCTGACGGAGGTACAACAGGAGTGCATCCGTCTGGGAGCCCGGTGCGAGATATTGCCTTACGACCTCTCCGACCCGACACACATTGATACGCTAACGGACAATGCCGTGGCACTCTTCGGCAGGATCGACATCGCCTTCCTCAATGCCGGCATCAGTCAGCGCGGCAAAACGTTGGAAACCGACTTTCAGGTAGACCGAAAAATCATGGATGTGAACTTCTTCGCACCAGTCAGGATCACCAAGAGGTTACTCCCGAAAATGATAGAGAAGGGCGGCGGAACAATTGCCGTCACCAGCAGCATCGCCGGCCGCTTTGGCTTTCCGCTGCGCTCGGCATACGCCTCCTCTAAATTTGCCCTCTACGGCTTTTTCGAGACCGTACATGCCGAATATTACGATGAAAATATCCGTGTGGTGATGGTCTGCCCCGGCAGGGTGCGTACGCAGATCTCCTTCAACGCACTGGAGGCGGACGGCACAAAACACGGGCGGATGGACGAAGGGCAGCAAAAGGGAATAACGGCAGAGAAGGCAGCCCGGAAGATTGTGAAAGCAATCAAACAACAGAAGCCGGAAGTACTGGTGGGCGGTCCCGAGTTGCTGATGGTGTACATCAAACGGTTTATTCCTAGCCTCTCGCGAAGGCTGGTACGGCAAATCAACGCTACCTGAACAGGTTATTCCACTCAACCGGATTCACACTTAATCAATCTCTCAACAAATGGCACAAGACTATAATATTGCCGGCATCCAGCAGGTAGGCATCGGAGTTGAAAATCTCTACGAAGCCTGGAAGTACTACATTGAACTGTTCCAGATGGACATCCGCATCCTGGAGGACAACAAGGTGGCGGAGCTGATGCTGCCCTACACCGGCGGAAAGCCACAGCGGCGGCATGCCGCCATTGCGGTCAACATGCAGGGCGGCGGCGGTTTTGAGGTGTGGCAGTACGCCGAACGGAAACCGCAACCTCTCTCCTACGAACTGAAGATGGGCGACCTGGGAGTGTTGGTCTGTAAGATCAAAAGCAGGAATGTGGCGCATGCATTCAATGCCTTCTCCCGGAACCCCAAAGCAAGACTTGCCGGCGATCTGAACGACAACATCGGCGGCGGGCAGACTTTTTACCTGAAAGACCCCTACGGAAACCTGTTCCAGGTGGTACAGGACGACTATCTCTTCAAGGACGAAGGTCAGCTCACCGGCGGCGTGGCGGGCGTCACCATCGGCGTCACCGATATTGAGAGGGCGATGACGGTTTACAAAGATATTTTGGGGTACGACACAGTCCTGGCCGACGAAACCGGTGTTTTTCCCGATTATGAGGCACTGCCCGGGGGAACGGGACGCTTCCGCCGACGTCTGCTGGGCCACTCCCGACCGAGAAAAGGAAGCTTCAGCGAGCTGTTCGGTCCTTCCCGCATCGAATTGGTGCAGGCGCTGAACCGCACCCCGCGAAAGATTTACGAAGGTCGCTTCTGGGGAGATCCTGGCTTTATCCAGGTCTGCTTCGACATCCGCAACATGGAGGCCCTTGGCAAACACTGTGCAGCGCTGGGATACCCCTTCACGGTGGACACCACACAGAAATTCAGAGAAGGAAGCTCATTTGACATGGGCGATGCAGCGGGCCAGTTCGCCTACATCGAAGATCCGGACGGCACGCTGATCGAGTTCGTGGAGACCCACAAGGTGCCGCTGGTGAAAAAGCTGGGGCTGAGCATCAACCTGCAAAACAGGGATCCCGAAAAGCCGCTCCCCCGCTGGATGCTGAAGGCACTGAGCCTGATGCGGGTCAAACCGGAGCGTTTGCAATAACCGCCAAAAGGCAGAAACCCTGCTTCCTCCGCGGTGTGCCTTTTTGCTTTACTCGACACAGAGGGCAAACCAATTTTCACGCATTACCCCTTAATTAATACAATTATTCGCTCATTTTCCCGTTATACAGATAATGAGAAAACGACGGTTGCACTGTTTTTTGTTGTTTATGCTGTCCTGCACCTCCATAATGCAGGCACAATGGGATGCACCGTTCAGTCACTACTGGGCGGTGAAGGCTTTTTATAACCCTGCCTTTGCCGGCGAAACGGAACAGATACGGAGCGCAGTACTCTACCGGCATCAGTGGGCAGGCATAGAAAATGCCCCCAAAAGGGGGGTGCTGACTGCCGATATGCCGGTGGAGTTTCTGCGACGGCGACACGGCACCGGGATTGTCGTCAGTTTCGAACAAATGAGATCCCTGCGCAATGATTTGCTGGGCGGCCAATACAGCTATCGCCGGGAGATTGGGAAGGGAGCGCTGCAGATCGGGATACAGGCCGGCATCCGGAGATTGAAATTTGATGCAGGCAGCCTGACATATACTCCCGGTGCAGGACCTTACCAGCGCGGCATGCTGCAGGTAAATCCCGTGGACAGACAGCTGCCGGATCTGAATGCCGGCATTGCCTGGAGCAGCCCCCATGCTTTCGCAGGCCTGTCGGTACTGCATCTGACCCAACCCGGATTCTATGCCTACAACGACTCCCTGCCGGCGATCGACCTTCAGACCGACTCTGCCCGTTCCTCAATTCCCCGCTCTTATCATTTCATGGCCGGATACAATATTTCGTTGTTTGCTCCGTTAATCATACAACCGATGGTATGGATGCAGTCCAGTCTCAGCGGGACGGAGGCGCATGCAACGCTGCGCCTGGAATACGGCCACAAATTCTCGGGCGGCTTTACCTGGTCTCCCGGCGAAGGATATGTTGTTTTTGGCAGTACCACCTTTCAGGATCTGGAAATGGGATATGCATACAACAAACATACCACCGGCCCGGGTAGTGAAAGTAAAGGCAGCCACGAACTCTACCTCCGCTATGATCTGCCGTTGGATTATTTCAGACCGAAGGTGCAGCCGCAAAAGAGTATCCGGCTATTGTGAAATTAAGAAGGTTCAGAAAAACAGAAACGAACCGCTAAGAACAAATTGTATGGTAATTACGGAAAACTGACAACCAACATATGAAGAAATATTTCCTTTTCCTTACACTGATGATGCTGGTGATCTCCTGCGGCCGGCCCGGCATCGGCAGCATAGGCGGTGAGTTGACCGGGGTTCCGGTAGGAAAGGTGTGGGACGAACCCACACCCTACAACATGGTGCTCGTCACGCGCGGCTCCATCACCATGGGTCCCGGCAACATCGACTCGCTCTGGGGCATCACCATCCCCACAAGAGGTATCTCGGTCGACAATTTCTGGATGGACGAAACGGAAATCACCAACTCACAGTACAAGCAGTTTGTCTACTGGGTGCGCGACTCCATCATCCGCGAACGGATTGCCGACCCGCGCTATGCGGGCGACGACTTTTACAAGATTACCGAAAATGAATACGGCGATCCTGTCACACCGCACCTCAACTGGTCCATCCCCATCCCCTGGAGCCGCAACACCGAAGAGGAGGAGGCAGCCATCAACAGCCTCTACGTCACCCACCCCATCACGGGACAGAGAATGCTCGACGCCGCGCAACTCAACTTTCGCTACGAGTGGTTCGATGCGGCAGAGGCAGCCCGCCGGCAACGACAGCTCAACAAGGTGCAGGCGACAGCTACCGGAAGTGGGAACAGTGATGCAGAAACAGTGATGATCTCCAAAGATACCGCCTATGTCGCCTTCAACGGACAAATCGTCAACGAGACCATCACCCGCCCCCTGAGTAGCCTCTACGACTTCGTCCACACCCGCATCGTCAATATCTACCCCGACACCACCACCTGGGTCAACGACTTCCCCAACGCCAACAACGAAGTCTACATGCGCAACTACTTCTCCCACCCCGCCTACGCACACCATCCTGTGGTGGGAGTCACCTGGGAGCAAGCCACCGCCTTCTGCGAGTGGCGAACAATGTTCCTGCGCCGGAGCATCAACAGAGAAGGAGTACAAATTGAAAAATACCGACTGCCCACCGAGGCAGAGTGGGAACTGGCAGCACGCAACGCCAACAGCGACAGTCGCTACCCCTGGGAAACAGGCGACGGAAAAAGTGCCCCCGACTGCTACCAGGCTAACTTCAACCCCGGCGAGGGAGCCTATGCGGCGGACAACCACCTCATCCCGGCTCGGGTACGCAGCTTCAAGCCCAACCAGTTCGGACTCTACGACATGGCGGGCAACGTGGCCGAGTGGACCTCCACCGCCTACAGCAGCTCCGGCCTCGAGCTGATGAACGACCTCAACCCGGAGTATCGCTACAACGCACAGGCAGACGATCCCGGCATCCTGAAACGCAAGGTGGTGAAGGGAGGCTCCTGGAAAGACAACGCCACCTTCATCCGTTCCGACATCCGTGACTCGGAGCTGCAGCACAAGGGGCGCTCCTGGATCGGGTTCCGCTGCGTACGCACCCAGGTGGGTACCGGGAAGTAAAAGCACAAACAGCAACAAAACAGCAATCCTATGAATGCATACCACAGATATAAAAACCGACTGGAACGATACCTGCAGACCGAACGAGGGAAACGTTTCATCAATTTTGCATACAGCTTTGGCGCGGCCATCGTGATCCTGGGCGCCATGTTCAAGCTGCTACACTTTCCCTTTGGCAACGAGATGCTCTTTATCGGGATGATGACCGAGGTATGTGTGTTTATCATCTCCGCCTTCGACACCCCCGTGCGCGACTATCCCTGGGAGCAGGTGTTTCCGGCACTCACCTCACCGAACCCCGAGGAGCAGCCTGATTTCGGGACCGATGCCCTTGCACCTCCATCCACCTCGTCCCAGGTCACCCGGGTACAAGATATGCATACCGGAAATCAGTCCCAGCAACCCCACTCAGATACAATACCCGCAATTTCCACCCATCTCGCCAACCACACCGAAGAGTACACCAAACAAATGGAGAGTTTGAACCGCACCCTTTCCGGCCTCAATTCACTTTATGAACTACAACTGAAAGGAATCAGCGGACAGATCGACACCATCGAGCAAATCAACCGGGGACTGCAACGACTGAAGACCACCTACAGCGACACCTTGCCCGACGGCACCGTAATCGGCCGCGAGACCGAACGGATGGCAGCACAGCTGCACGAGCTGAACGAAGCCTATGCCCGCATGCTGCAGGCCATGACCGTACACAGAGGCGGCAATAGCACAGCCTCTCAACCCTAATTCATTTCCACACATGGCAGTAAACAGTCCCAACTCCCCCCGACAGAAGATGATCAACCTGATGTACCTCGTCTTCATTGCGATGCTGGCCCTCAACGTCTCGGTAGAGGTACTCGACGGCTTCGGGGTGGTGGATGAACGGCTCGGCCATTCCTCACTGACCATGGAAGAACGAAACAAACAAATCATGGAGGAACTTGCTGCCTACCACCACACCAACCCGGAGAAGGCGGGCGAATGGTACAACAAAGGGACGCAAGTACGCAGAATGAGCGACTCCCTCACGCAGTATATCAACAACCTGAAACAACAGATGGTGCAAGAAGCGGACGGAAAGCGAGGCAATATCCACCACATCCGACATAAAGACGACCTCGAGGCCGCCGCGGTGGTGATGCTCTCCCCCCTGCGGGGTGAAGGAAAGAAGCTGCGAAGCGCCATCGACACCTACCGGGAGCAACTCATGACGTGGGTGGAAGATCCCTCGCGCAGCACCCTGATTGCCCGCTACCTCTCCACCGAGGCAGCACCCGGTGGCCGGAACTGGGAATCGTCCCTGTTTGAGCAGATGCCGCTCGCTGCCGCCATCACCCTGCTCACCAAGATCGAAAACGACATCCGCCTCTCCGAAGGAGAAGCGCTGTCATCCCTCCTTCAGGGCATTGACGCCGGCGACTACCGCCTCAACCGGCTCAATGCCTGGCTCATTCCCCAATCGGAGACAGTCCTCCAGGGCAGCAGCTACCACGCCCGTGTGGTCCTGGCTGCGGAAGACACCACCCGGCATCCCCATATCGTAGTGCAGGGACAGCCCCTTGAAGTCGGTAACGACGGCTCCTTCACGCTACCCGCACCCCACAGCGGCACCTTCCCGGTAGAAGGGCATGTGGAACTGACCGGCAGCGACGGCACCGTCACACGCCACGACTTCCGCAGCAGCTATACCGTAATTGAGCCCATGGCCACCGTCGCCCCCACGCTGATGAACGTACTCTATGCAGGCATCGACAACGAAATAAGCATTTCCGTGCCCGGTGTCGCCCCGCAGGAGGTGAGCGCCGTGATGGCCCACGGCACCCTCAGTAGACGCGGCAACCTCTGGGTAGCCCGTCCCACAAAAGCCGGCACAGAGGCCGTGATCACCGTCTCAGCCCGCACCGCTGATGGAGAAGCCCGCAGGGTGGCCACCCACACCTTCCGCGTACGCACCCTCCCCGACCCCACCCCCTATATCGAGTACCGCGATGCCGGAGGCAACCCGGTCATACGCAAGGGAGGCAGCATCCCCAAGGCAGCACTGCTGCAGAGCGACGGCCTCAAGGCAGCCATCGACGATGGCATCCTCCACGTGCCCTTTCAAGTGAAAAGCTTCCGCACCGTCCTCTTCGATTCCATGGGCAACGCCATCCCCGAGGTATCCGATGGCAACCGCTTCTCGGAGAG
>NZ_DCEN01000051.1:0-3620 GCF_002316955.1 Proteiniphilum sp. UBA1028 | reverse complement strand
GCCGCCGGCCCCGACGGTACGGAGCGCGAAATCGCGGTAATGGAACTAAGAGTAAACTAGCTGATTGATAAAAGTTGATCACAAAAAATTAATAATCAAAAGCCAAAGGCTGAAAGTTAAAAAGATATGACAACCCGAATAATATGCTTTTTCCTGTTGCTGGCACTGGCACCGGCAGCTGTCCTCTACCCGCAAACCACCGCCCGGGAGCGGATTGAACAACGACGGCAACAGGCACAGCAGATACCACAGGTAGCGTCTGTCCCGGCCATCCGGGGAAATCAGCCCAACGTCAATTGGGAAGAAGAGATCGCCCATGCCCGCTGGTCCCGCATCATCTATCGCTATATCGACCTCACGAACGAGGTCAACGCACCCCTCTACCACCCCGTCACCCCCACAGCGGGCCAGCACAACCTCTTCACCCTCATCTTCCGTCTGCTGCAGGGAGATCACATCCGGGCGTATGAATACCTCGACGGACGCGAGGAGTTTACCGAGGAATACCGCGTCCGCTTTCCCGAACTGCTCACCCGCTTCGGCATCTACCATACAGCCGAAAACGGCACCATCACGGTGAGCGATGCAGACCTGCCCTCCCACGAAGTACTCGGCTACTACCTGAAGGAAGCCTACTACTTCGACAGCGCCACCTCCGGTTTCCGGGTGAAGCCCCTGGCCCTCTGCCCCATCCTCTTCCGGCAGGAGGAAGTTGCCTCGGCCGATACCCGCTACCCCCTTTTCTGGATCCACTATGAGGACCTGGCACCCTACACCCGCCGGATGCCGTTGATGGCCTCCGCCCTCAACAACAGCGTCACCGGGAGCATCGACGACTTCTTCCGGAAGAGAAGCTACAAAGGCGAGATCTACAAAACCGGCAACCCCGGCAATCGTTCCATCTCGCAGTACACCTCCACTCCCGAAGAGATGAAAGCCGAACAGGAACGGATTGAACAAGAGCTCCTCGATGTTGAACAGCTCATCCGCAAGGAAGGAGAAGTGATTGCCACCCCACCCCGTGAGGTGAAGCGTAGCAGCAACAAAAAATCTTCCGGCACCACCACCTCCGCATCCCAAACCATGCGCAACCGGAGGTACTGATACCGAAAAAAATCGTTTATTTAACTAAATAGATCCCTTCCTTATTTTTTGATCTGAATTATTGTTATATTTGCCTCACAATCCTGATGCTGATGGATAACACTTGTTTCTACCACGGCATCCGGTTTTGATGAATCTTCGTAAACACTTCCCCCAATGGCAGTTTTTACGCATGTTATAAAATTGGCATTTCCGAATGTTGGCATAAACTTTCGGAAATAATTCGTTCTCCCGACATCACCTTCGTCCGTCAGCGTTCATGATATAAACCTAACATTCAGACACTTTAATTACAACAAATAGAATTTGAATTAAACAAGTAATGAGAAAACTATTATTACTAATCAGTTTAACGATTAGTTTAAAAAGCTTTGGACAAGAAGTAACTGACAATTTAAGTAAGGTATTTAGGATAAATGCCTTAAATCCTGGACTTGAATTTGAGATGCCGATTTCGAATAAATCGACTATTTCAATAAATCCAGGAATTGGAATTCATGGAAGCTATATGCACCTTGAGTACGATTATTTGGTAAGTGGAGTTACATATTATATCTCACCATTTTTGGATTTGTCATACAAAAAGATTTATAATCGGACTAAAAGACAATCAAAAAGTAAAAATCTTGATTATAATTCAGGAAACTACTGGGGATTAAGGCTTTTGACCAATTTCAAAGAAATCGAATCAAAAAACATTTACCGAATTGACGATATAAGTTTTGATTTTGGGCCCACCTGGGGAATACAAAGAGCATATGGAAAAATGCACCTACTTTTTGACGTTGGAGCCGTCTATTACTTTGACACAAAAGGGAACAGTGGATTTTTTCCGATAATGTTACAACTAAACCTTGGATTCAATGCAAAAAAATGGTAAATGCCTGACTGACAATAAAACATAAAACGCCAACAGGCTATTAAAAAAATACGACAATGACAAAACAAATATTACTTGCAACAATTTTTCTCGGACTTCTTTCTTGTGGACAAAAGCGAAATAGTGACGCCAATATTAGTAATGTTACAGTCGAAGACAATTACAAGCCGACCTTTACTGTTTCTCAACTCAGTGACAATTTTGAATTAGGATTCAAACAAATACAATCCGATAGCTTCGGACAAATTTTATGGCAAAAGGAAGAATACTACAAGTCAAAGCATCCGAAATAACGGTTATCAGTCAGCTGAATAACGATTATATCAGCCTCACGGATATGGCCGTTACTTTTCGAGAAGGTAGCAAAAAGACTGGCAAATGGATAACCAACAAAAATAAGATAGAGTATCTTGGCGTTTTGGGAAAAATAAATAATCCCAATTTTAATTACCCCGAATTCGGGGTAATTGGACAAGAAGCAGGGCTTGGGAACAAATTAGAAATGAAATATTTTTTGATTTTCGAGGCTATTCTTCTATTGATAGGATTTTATTTAATTTAACAGTCTGAATATGGTTTTCAAAATGAATAATACAGAGAAAAAGATAAACGAGAAGTTTGTTACGGTTTTAACTGCAACTTTTGGATATGAAATTGCGATAATTCGAGGCAAATTAGAATCAGAAGGAATTACTTGTTTCGTGCAAGACGAATTAACAGTTCAAGTCAATCCATTTTATTCAAATGCGATTGGAGGAGTGAAACTTCAAGTCAGAGAAAGCAATTTAAACCAAGCTATTGAAATTTTGAAAGAAACGGGATATATTAAAGATGATAATTTGCAATCGCCAGAAGAGTTGTCTCGTTTTGAAAATTATTCTGATGTGCAAGAGGAAGTAAACGATGAAGCAAAGATATTTTGTCCATTTTGCGGTTCAAACGAGGTTGTTAAATCGAAGAAGGCAGGTTGGTTCTTTTTAACTACTTCAATACTGTTTGCGACTCCAACACCGTTTTTTCAAAAGAGATATTATTGCTTTGATTGCAAAAAAGAGTTTAAACAAAAAAGAAAATGATTAGTCAATGCCAGCAGGTAACGAGCGGTTTCACGCAAGCTGGACAGCGGTATGTCGGGAGATAACAATAGTAAACGTTAAAGAATAAATACATGAAAGCAAATGCATTGAAATTAAATTACCTACCATAAAAGAACAAGAGCGAATTTTAAGATTGTTTGGACGCGATAAAGATATTTTCAAATTGGATCTTATAGAAAAATATAATGCAAACTTATACGGCTGCTAACACGTTATCGGTCATTTAAAAAAGATACCCAACACATAGATTATGACAGGCATAGGGCCAGATAAAAAACGAAAAATATCCACTAAATGGACAAAAGAGACTATGTTTTCTTAAGAATATTATAACGAATCCCAATATTATAGTCGGAGATTACACACTTATTGGGATAGTGTCGTTTTTCATTAAAAAATTCATGATGGAAGCAAAAGTACGGCAAAGTAAACCAAACGCATGTTAAAATGCCCGGCTATTACTTTCACATTTGTGCGTATTTGTTTAAATAGTCGAGCCTTAAAAAGCCCATTTTCCTTTGGTTTGTAAAATTATACCG
>NZ_DCEN01000078.1:541-2518 GCF_002316955.1 Proteiniphilum sp. UBA1028 | reverse complement strand
TTTCGTATCTGTACCTTGCTCAGGTAGTGCATGTTGTCAGGATCGAAAAGAGGAGAATCCAAATGACGTATTCTGAAGCTTTTGGATGTGCCGTTGTTTTCACGATATCCTTTGTGGAGTAAACTGAACAGCCGGGTTAACGATTCGTGAAAGAAAAAGCCATTCAAGCTCAATTCGTTTCGCAATGGCACCTGCTCCAGATCGCGAAGCATCTCCAATGAATATCCTTTCTGATAAATTTCATCGTCCGTAGGCAGGATATCCAGCTCATCTCTCGACTCGGCATAAAACAGGAACAAAAGGCGATAGACCATCATCAGACAGTCATCCTTTAACCATGTGGCATTGATCGTGTCGTAAGTGAAGTCCTCCTCCCGGGTAAGGTAATGAACAGCCTCGTTTGCCAGTTGCTCCACGGCATGAATCACTCCCTCTTTCAAATCTTTGGTCACCTCGTAGGCTACCTTGTGGGCGTCTTCGTCGAGCTGTTCCATCAACACCATCTCGGCAGTAGGAGCCAGCTGTTCTTTCCCCAGTAAAAGATAGAAAAGGGCGAAGTAATTCTTGTCGATCGAGGCATCGTCAAACAGTATCTCCAAGTCAAATTGCAGGTAGGAGCCGCGAAACCACTTCTCTGCCTCGAGTAAAAAATAGACATTGCCGGCACAGAGCAGGATATATCTTGGGCGTTGATAGGTGGGCAACAGAAATAACTCGCTCACCGCTTTGTTAATCACCATGGGGGAAATACTGATTCCCTCGGGTACGGTGAAAATATCCGCCCATTGCGATCGGTGATACTTTTGCGTTGTGCTTTTCAGATCTTCACCATTTTCTGTCACGTTGTAGCTCTGGTCGAACAGCCCGTCGGGCTCCTCTTCATCTTTGGTTTTGATCATGGCATGCATCTCCATCACCATCAGGTGGGGCTGTTCACCGCGATAGAGGATATGACGTACCGGCAAAACTGCTTTTTCGCTTAGTGGAAACAGATCATCATAATTCGTCTGTTCGGCATCATAACCCAACACATTGAGCACCCTTGTATGAAAGCGATGCGACAGATTGATCTTGTCTTTCGTGCGCAGGTGGTTTTCGACAAAAGTTTGTTTGAGCTTGAAATAGTCGGGCTTCAACCGGTTGACCTGCTGGTTAAACTCCCTGATAGCCTCGCTGCTGTAACCCGATTTCTCAATCACCTTTTTGGAGAAATCTTCATCGAAGTAGTTGCTGGCAAAGTATTCACCGATATTTTGAATGAAATGAATCATATTATTTACCCCAAACATTATTTATTGGTACTGCTTGTAAATTTTTACCTCCGAATCCGCCTAACACATGCTCTCCCGTATACAGCAAAATCCCTTTTTTAAATTTATGGCCTGCCAATTGGGCTAACTTCTTCAATCCTTTAAAGTCATCTGGTTTCAAGGAGGTTTTTGATTTTATTTCGATTCCATAGATCATCTTTTTTTGATCTTCGATCACCAAGTCCACCTCTGCACCTTTGTGCATGCTAAAATGCATTAATTTTAACGGGTCATTGAACCAACTGATCTGTTTCAGTATCTCCATGGCTACAAAATTTTCTACAAAATGTCCTGCCTGTGTTCGGTCTTGCAACAGGTCGTCACCACTATTCTCCAATTGACACAACAGTCCGGTATCGTTTAAAAATATTTTTGGCGATTTCACAAATTGCCCTTCGGTATTAGGAGTCCATGCAGGGATTTTTACAATCATAAAAACTTGTTCCAACAATGCCATATAGCGTTGAAAAGAACTGTTTTTTATTCCTGTCAACCGGGCAATATCAGACATATTGATCGTGCTTCCTACCCTCACACTCAGCAGGTTTAAGATTTTTGGCATGTATATGAGACCATCAATATTGGCCAGGTCTCGGATATCTTTTTGCAGGATAGATTCCAAATAGGCCTGCAACCATTTTGCTCTTCGGCTTTCCGAGACACGGTT
>NZ_DCEN01000078.1:0-339 GCF_002316955.1 Proteiniphilum sp. UBA1028 | reverse complement strand
GTAGGAATAGATTCAAAGTTATTTTCATCGTTGATTAAGTTATCCAGAAATACACTTTTTCTTCCATTTATTTCATCAACCGAAAATGGCCAAAGGTGGTGTGTTTCGATTCTTCCGGCCAATGAATCGGCTACCTTGGGTTGTAGCATTACATTGGCAGATCCTGTGAGGATGATTCTACGATTGCGATTGTCATCAATCAGTTTCTTGAGACTTAAAAATATCTCAGGTGCGCGTTGCACTTCATCAATAATTACATTCTCGCCAATATCCAACAAGAAACCCATTGGATCTGATTGAGCAGCAGCTAATACCGACGGATCATCGAAGGTGACATAA
>NZ_DCEN01000002.1:78448-82802 GCF_002316955.1 Proteiniphilum sp. UBA1028 | reverse complement strand
GATCTTTTGGCGATGATTGAGCGATCACCGAAGAATACTTCATCCCGGCGTGTCTGGTAACGAATTCCGGAGCTGTTTCTGAAAGACCAGTTTTTAAGAAATTTATAGGTGAAACTTTCGCTTGCCTGTATGGTCCTGTATTCCTTGTTGTTTGTCTCCTCTTCTGCCGAAATCAAAGGATTCTGCATCACATTGCCGCTATCATCCATTAACAGCGGGTCTTCGTCGCCGAGAAGGAGGTCGTCCGTACCGTTAATGCCTACTGTCGGCCTGTATTGAAGAATGTGCTGCATTTTATTGAAACGGTCTCCGTTTTCGGATGTACCCATTCCGTATACTTTTATCTGGTCATAGTTGACTCTTCCGGAGATTGAAAACTTATCGTTGGGTTTGTGGTTGATATTCAGCAAAATATTATTTTTGTCATTTCCGCTATAAACCATTGCTCCCTGATCTTTAAAAAACAGGTAGGAAAGATTATATTGCATCTCCTTTGTACCTCCGTTTAACCCGATACGGTAATTTTGGGTATAGGCGGTTCTTCCCAATGTTTCCTTTTGCCAGTCGATACCCCCACGGTTACCGTAGTTTGTACGAATGTCGCTGAAGGGACCGTACAGTTTTTCGAAATTCTCGATGCCTGTGTCCCTGTTTGCGCCGTATCTCCTTTCGTAATCCAGTAATGCAAATTCTTCGGTAGAGAGTACCGGCAGGCTGTTAGAAACATTTTTAAATCCGACATACGTATCAAACGAGATGGTTAGTTTCTGTCCGTCTTTTAAGCCGCTCTTGGTTGTGATCAATACAACGCCGTTCGCACCGCGTGCTCCATAGATTGCGGTGGCAGACGCATCTTTCAGAATATCAATTGATTCTATTTCGGAGGGATCCAGGGTGGCCATCCCATCCTCACTGGGGAAGCCGTCGATGATATAAAGCGGCTCATTGCTTTGCGTGATAGAAATTCCTCCGCGTACCCGTATCGAAATAGAGGATCCCGGGGCGCCTTCGTTTTGCAGTACTTGTACACCGGCCATTCTTCCCGCTAAACTCTGGGTTACGTCAGCAGTCGGGACTTTTATTAATTCCGTACTTTTCACGGAAGTAACGGAACCCGTCAGATCTCCTCTTCTGCTCGTCCCATAGCCAATGGACACGACTTCATCGAGCATCACTGAGCTGGATTCAAATGTGACATTGATATTTTTTTGTCCGTTCACAGCTATTTCCTGGGTTTTCATTCCGATGTAAGAAAACACCAGTATGTCTGTGTTGGGATTAGGGATATTAATTTGATAAACGCCATTAATATCCGTGACTACTCCGGTTGAGGTTCCTTTTATCAGAACTGTCGCCCCGATAGCCTCGTAGCCTTGTTCATCGATAATTTTACCGGTCACCACGTGTGATTGGCCGTAAGCCGTTCCGGTAAAAATTAAAAAAAACAAAAAAACTTTCAAGTAATTTCTCATAATTATTCACAGTTTAATTCAATGTTTGTTTTTCATTAAAAAATTCATGATGGAAGCAAAAGTACGTCAGATAACGTAAACGCATGTTAAAATACTTTTTTAATACTTTCAAATTTGTGTGTATTTGTTTAAATATTGTTCAAAAAAAAGGACTTTAAGTTTGTAATCTCCTGGCTTGCAGACTCATGATTGGTCTATATCTCAAGTTCCGGGAGTTCATCCTTTAGGATTGTGGTGATTCCGTTTTCCTGAATGGTTGTTATGTCGTCATAGATGAGTTTTATATCGTCTGTTCTGTTATCAATAGAAAACGATGCTTTTCCTCTTGGCGACAAGTTGAAAGTGATGGACCAGTTTCCGGCCCGTATCTCCGTATCGGAAATACGCTCAGGCACTATTCCTTGTTCTTTTCGATCGTGTGTGTTGATGATTGTCGCAAACCGGTAAATCTTTCGCATCGGCGTAGTAGCTTCAAAATGCCAGTGGTTTTTGTAAGGTTCAAAGTATCCTTCATTGTTTGCCTTTAGCCAGTTGAGTGCAGGAGTAAAAAATTTATTGGTCATCTCCACCTCTAATTCGTCATTCGAAAACAAATATGCATCAGAAGTCCCTTTTTCGTTCGTTGCCCGGATCTGAATTGCGTGTTCCTTTTGTACGATTGTCATTGGATTTTCTATGGTATGAAGCAGATAATTCCAATGGACCAGTGTATCGGCTTCCAATTCATCATAGATAAACACCAGGCCGGCATCTCCCAATTTTACAATATGGCGCCGGTAAGTGAGCAAGTGATTTTTGTCCCAGCCGTTTTCCGGAGAAAGGCTCAGCCCCGACTTTTCAGCACGCTCTTTCCATATGGGTGAAATGACTTCCCCGTAGGCATTGGAGGCATCTCCGGTTACATAGCTGATTTTTGTACCTTCGTAATATCTCGGTATCCATCCATACCCTTCCGTACCAATTTTTTGGCCCATACCGTTAATTAAGATCGTGTTGTGTGCACGTGTGCTGCGATGGGAAAAGAAGCTGTGAGCATCAATAAAGCTTGAATGGTGTCCGGTGCTGTAGAATAATGCTTTCCCTCCGTAAAAGGTATTGAACGCATTTTGATTGGCCAGGGCATGAGAAGTAGAGCCATAGGGACTGGAGCGAAAAGTGAACATGGCGTTCCGGTTCAAATCTTTCCAGTCAGACATGAAGGATGCCAGACCTGTCTGTGGAAAAACATACGATAAGGGCAAACCGGCCAGTTTGTCTCCTTTTGGCAAAGGGGTGTTGCAATGGACTCGAAACCACGACAAGTCGCCCGGTTTTGATCCGAAGCTTTGTTTCATGATATCCGGCTCCGACTCCGATATTACTTCTACGTAATCAGATAAAAACGAGTTGTTGGTCAGTCGTGCAAGGGCATCTGCATAGGCCACCCGGGTACCTCTGGGGGTGGTCACATTTTGGTGGGAGCTGCCATTACCACCTGATTTTGAAAAGGGGGGTTGCTGGAAGATCACATACATGGCAGAACCTTTATACCAGGGGTCTCTGAAGAAATCGTAGCCGGTTACTTTGGTGTAAAAATAGGGAACTTCTACCAGTGTGCGTATGTTTGTGTGGAAGTAGGAATCGCCATTATGCCAGGCGCCATCCTTATTTAATCCCGGAAAACGAGCCAGCCATAAGTTGTATGCGTACTCGGTCCACAGGCCGGCTTCCGGTATTTCTCCATACACGGCAAAAGCCGCCATGGTGAATATGCGGAAGTTCATTTGCCAATTGTGGTTGTCTGCGATATGGTTTTCCAGCCGATTGGCGAAATCGCTGAATAGGTCGCTTCCGTTTTCTTTTATTTCATGCAGGAGCATTTTTTTCTGTTTTTCCGTTAACATTTGGTAAAAAGAATCATACGCCAGCGATGTTACGGACAAAAGGGTTGCCTGATTAAAGTCTCCCACCAGGTGTGGACTGTTTTTCCAGGATACCATCTCTTCAATCCGCTTCATGGCGTCATCCAGGTAAGCTCTTTTCTTCGTTAAGAGGTATGCCCTTGTCAATACATCGATATTTTGTTCCTCACGGTCCACAATCCTACGGCTTTCACGGGTGATCATTGCCTTTTTTTTCACCTCATTCTCCAGTCCTTCCATAAAACTTGTGTTTATGGCTTCATCGAGATTGACACGTTCCGTGTTTATGATTTCATTTGCCTTTTGAATATACCATTCGCGTTCCTCTTTTTCCCTGCTCTTTTGGATGAAATCAGTCCATTCACTCTCAAAAACCAACACCCGTGGATGCTCCCGAGGTAATTTTTCCATCAGAGATTTGTAGGAGGGAGGGATAAATTTTTCGGGATTTTCCATCACGTTGAATTGTAATATATCGGACCACTCCGTGGTGTCGCCACGTACATATCCGAATTGCCAGTACCAGGTTCCTGGAGAAAGTTCATTATCCGGGTTGTAAAATGGCCAGGAACTGCTTGCACTGAACAGCTTGTCGTTGAACGACGGATCTTTCGAAAACCGGATGCGATAATTCGTATCGTTTTCTTTGGGTTTCTTCCATGCAGGACTGTTCTCCATGTAGTAGGACTTATGATTGGACAGTGGCCACATAAACGAGACATTTTTATCCGATACCACCGCATTGTTTAATGGCGAAGGTGTTGCGCGCATCTCATGCATTAGGGTAACATCGCTTAACCTTTTGCTCGATTGAGGTTGGGCGGGTTGGCATATAGCAAATGCCAATAAAACGAAAAAATAATTTGTTTTTGCTTTCATATGACTAAAATTATTTATTTTCACTAAAGTTGGATATTTGCTCGCCATGGCAAAGTATCAACAAGTTCGGCTTTGCTCGTTTGACTTAACGCAAGTAATTCA
>NZ_DCEN01000002.1:74572-78273 GCF_002316955.1 Proteiniphilum sp. UBA1028 | reverse complement strand
TCATGCTCGTTTCATACGGCAATATTCGTTTTTAACATATATTCAATGCTGTCTTTCGGGTCGAAATTCGGGTGTAATTTATAGCCACTTTCTTTCTTTTTCTTCTTTGCTTTTACCGTGGTTTTCACTACCTGCTGTATGTGTCGTAAGTTCACCGAGTACGTTTGTGGGCATTTCAAGTTTCAATTACCCGTGTTCTTCTTTAAAATATGTTTGTTGCAAAATTACCTTTTTCTGAAAAATTGGCAGGCTGAGCCCGGAATGAATAGTTTCAGATTTGTTTATTTTATTTTTAGAATTGTTCAAATGCTGTTCTTTAATCCTGTTCAATCAGTTTTTCTGCTATTTGGGGCGGTGTACCACATTATGCTTCTTGAGCGCCTTTTATGGAGTGAAGCGATCAGTCATATAACAACATGGAAGATTCTCACTGGTTGGTTGTGTATTTTAAAACAGCACTCCCATCAGAATCGGTGATGGGAGTTGCTATGAGAGTGTTTCAAAGATATATCGGTGACCGTATTGGCTGTTAATTGTACGGTATCATGTCTGCCAGGATCTTCTCGTTGAACCAGGGATCATCGATATTCTTTAGTTTTTGTCCCAGTTCAGTCAACAGCATCTTCATTTCTGCAGGATAACTATCGGGTGGGAGGTTGTTCAATTGATACGGGTCGGTTCTGTTGTCAAAGAAGTAGGTCTTTTTCAATTCTTTTGTCTCCTTGTTGATGGTCAGTGCGAGGGTGAATCTTTCGGTTTTCACTCCTCTGGTCTCGGGGAAGTAGGTGATTACTTTTCCGTTTTCATCTTTCTCTCCATCCATGTTCCGGATGTACAGTGCACTTTGTGGTAAAGAGACTTCCGATTTGCCGGTCAGCAGGTAGTCGGCGAAATTGCTACCCTGTACCTCCCGGGGTATCTGATCTTCCAGTCCGCTCAACCCCAATAATGTGGGCATAATATCGGGTGTGGAAAGTATCAGATCCACAACCTTTGGTTTCAGCCTGTCGGGATACCGGACCAGAAACGGGATGTCGGTCGATTCTGCGTAAGGTGAATTTTTGGGGTCATCGATACCCTGACTGCACAATGTTTCTCCGTGGTCCGAAGCAAACACCACTATTGTGTTATCTGCCAGTCCCAGGCTGTCCAAAGCCTTGAGAAGCCTGCCAAACTCCCGGTCTACTCCGGTAACCTGGGCAAAATAATAGGGTGCAGATGCCGCCTTCGCCATGGTGGTATCGGCATTGTCACGAATAAGCAGTTCCCCCGGTGTTTTGTTTTTGTAGAGGTTGTAGTCTTCCTCCATGCAATCGTCGAGCGAACTGTAAGGATGGTGAGGTGGATTCATGCTGATCATCATGAAGAAGGGCTTGGCGGAATCTCTTTGGCCATTTCGATTATTCAGATAATCGATCGCGATATCCATTTCATGTTTGGGAGACCACTCCCTTATTTCATGTCTTTTTCCTTCGGTATCCCAGTAATGGGGTCTCTTGTGCACATCGAACGTGCCGTAGGAATACCAGAAGTCGAAACCGTGTCTCTTTCCGGGTGGTGTGTATGCATCCCATACCGGATTTCTCTCTTCCACATAGTGTCCGGGTTTATCCGGGTCGTTGGGTGTGGGGGCATCAAGATGATATTTCCCAATGTAAGCACAGTTGTACCCGTTTTGGCTATATACATCGCTGATAGTAGTTGCGTCATCTCTGAGAGAGTTGAAAGGGCGGGTGGAGTTCACATTTAACGGCACCCCGCTTTTGTTCGGATACATCCCGGTAAGCAATGAGCCGCGGTGAGGGCTGCTCAGGGGAGTGTTGCTGTAGGCTGAAGAGAACACGACAGCCTCATCGGCAAACTTATTCAGATTGGGTGTGATCACAGGATCTCCTTTATAACGAATGTGCGATGCGTATTTTTCGCTACTCCAGAACTCCATGGCGCTGTTCCGCATCTGATCGGGAAAGACATAGATCACATTGGGCGCGCTTTGTTCGTTATTGGTGTTTGGATCTTTGCCAACACAGGAGGCAAGAGGGATTAAGCCGATCATCCCCACGCATGAAATTGTTCTACGAAAGTGTAACATAATTGTCTATTTTAGTGGTGTAAGATGCCTGCCGCCTTATTGGGACAGGATGATCTCCCTGCCGGTAGTGGAAATTTTGTGCTGCTCCACCCACCCTTGTAGAAGGGAGCGATGATGGTTCAGGATCTCTTGATGTTTACGCTCTATTGCCAGGTTGCGGCGTTCTTTTTTATCCTTCCGGATATCAAACAGCTGTTCCCTGTATTTTCCTTTATCGTACAACACATATTTGTATTGTGGGGTTCGAACCATCCATCCCCTTGTGGGTGATTTATCAAATTGTGTCTCTGTTACGATAAACGGGTGTATTTCTTCCGTATCCTTGTCCTCAACCAGGGTCCGGATACTTTTGCCGGTGACATGGGAAGGGATCTCAGCCGAGGCATAATCGCAGATGGTAGGAAGAAGGTCGAGTCCGGCGTTGATCAATTCAGGACGTTCCACGTTGCCGCTGAACGCATCGGGTGCTTTCACGATAAATGGAACGTTCACAATCTCCTCGAAGAGGGCAGACTTCTGGTTCCATTTGTTCGCTGCCACTCCATCTCCATGGTCACTGCTGAAAATAATCAAGGCATCTTCATAAAGCCCCAGCTCCACCAGCGCATCAATTATTTTTCCGATCTCGTTATCTACGGTTTCCACCAGGTGGTAATACGCATTGAGATAACGTCGCCAGTCGTCCCGGGTATAATCAATGACCGGGTAAGTAGGGAAGTGCACCTGTTGTTCCAGCCTTATTATCTCCGCTTCGTATGGAGCAGGAGAGAAGTTGGCGGGCAGGTTGGGACAATCGTCCAGGTCCGGTTCCTTTATTTCTGCAAAAGGGAGCACCTGGTTTCGGGCATACTCACAGATGTTGTGTGGATTATCGAACGAGGCTACCAGAAAAAAAGGTTTGTCGTGCTTTTGCTTCAAAAAACGAATGCAGGACTCAGCCAGTCCGTAATCGTTGTGATCATGCAGGGAGATGAAACCGAAGCTTTTTTCGTCGGCAGGGAGAGATGCCTCCGGGAGATGCCATTTACCGGCATAGGCCGACAGGTATCCGGCCGAAGTGACCAGGTTCCCCAATGTCTTTTCCTTCAGTTTCTCCGGGAAAGGAGTGTTGTTTTTCAACATTCCTTCCGAGCCTGGAGCGACTCCTGTAAACATGGCAAATCTGGATGGGCCGCTCAGGGGAGCAGCGCAGTAGGCATTCGTAAATCTGATTCCATCCTTTGCGAGCTTATCGAGGTTCGGAGTACTCACATAGGTGGCGTCCACACAACTCATTGCCTGGGCTGTCTGTTGATCGGTCATGATATAAATGATGTTTGGCTGCTGTGCAAGCAGGCTGCCTGCCCCCATCATGGCCAATCCTGAAATATGAATCTTTTTCATCCGATTATGATTTACGAATTAACAAAACCTCTTCCGATAATCCATGCTGGCATTCAAACTCGATAAGGGTACTTTCATCCGACACCTCCACAATACGTACATGGCGGTTTATCACCCCAATATTCCACCTGCCGGCAATTTTTATCTGCAGTACCGATTTACCCGAAGGGTTATCGATCCATTCTCTGGAATAGACGCTTCGTTCCACTCTTTTGCCTGCGGCGTC
>NZ_DCEN01000002.1:56384-74348 GCF_002316955.1 Proteiniphilum sp. UBA1028 | reverse complement strand
ATAAATTCAGACATCACGAGGCTGGGAAGGTTTACCTCCTGCAGCAGATCATCCGAAGAGACTTTTCCTGATTCAAACAGCACATACCCTGTTGTGTGCGTGCCAAGGTCCTCTACAATATGGGCCAGCGAATCGTGCTGAAGCACGCGATAAGGCAGTCTGCCCGCCCGGGCCTCGTTCCATGTTTTCTCTCTCTCGTTCTGTTCAGGTTGTACCAGAATCATATATTCATAAGTGCTCCCATGGGGGGCAGGCCCATGATTGATGGCGGCCAGTGCAAAGTTGTTTCGCGTGGGAAGTCCCGTCTCTTCGTGCAACGATTTTTGGTCTTCCTTGCGGAAGATCACCGTTCCGTTACGGACGAAGAAGTAGTTGTTCAACCCGTCAGACAGTCCGTTTATCTTGTTATCCCCGAGAGTTGTTCTGTATGGAAAACTTCTGTTATTGCGTCCGTTTTCAAAAAAGGGCTTGCGTTTCTCCTCGAGAAATACCTGAAACAGGGTTGTATGGGTTTCTTCGGGCAGGGCAGACTCGATATTGCTACCCAGCGCAACCACCCTGTTGTCGAAGAAGAAAACCGATTTTCTTGCCCGTAACGAACCGTTGTATTTATCGTGTTCGTGGAGTTTCATTCCGAAAGCGCCGTTTTTTCCCCGGATGGATATCCCGCCGGAAAAAGACTCGTCGGAGAGGAGCATCTCCTCGAAGCCCGACAGATCATCCAGGTTTTTCACATCGGCTTTCAGTTGCTCCATGGGAAGGACGGTGGCGGTGGTACCCGGAAAATGGTTCCAGTCCCATCCTTCCTGGCGGAAGCCGGACCCCCCATTGGAGATGGGCTCGCCGGTTGCCAGTATCTGCAGTGAACCGTGGTTCAGGTATCTTCCGTAAAGATTTTCGCCGCGATAGCCCTCACTGGCCCATAGATACCTGCTATGACCCATGGCAGAGACCATCCAGTCGCCTCTCCTGTGTACATTGAGTCCGGAATAATTGAATGTACGGTTACCAGCCGGCGATTTTTCTGCAGAATACCCTTTCGCAACGAGTGTGGCGGTAATGTCCGTTTCACGGGTGACAAGTCTCAGGTAAGCTTCGGCCATCTCCTTGTCGATGTCGTGCTTCCCGTCGGGTGAACCTGCCAGCGCCAGCAATCCGAACTGTTCCGGCTCCAGGCTCCCTTCCCCGTCGGGGTGTCTTCCCGAGAGCGACAGCGGCCATGTTTGCAGGTTACAGTATATCCGCATGGATAGCAGCGCTTTTTTTAATATCCGGTGGCTCTGTTCCGATATTTTGAAAGGGGTGTTTCTCAGCAGGTAAACTGCTGCTACCGCCCCGTCGAGTCCCCCCACCGCGTAGGCCGGATAATTGTGGCGATGGTGAAACATGGTGCCGTCAATCTTGAAAGTTCCCCGTGTGCCATCGGCATATTGATATCCGTTGTCGAGCCACCTTGTAAATGCATGCAAGTAGCGTACTTTCTCAGGCTGTGAGCCGATCATCAGGATGCTGGTCAACCTGCCAATCAGATTGGTGTTGAAGGTATCCACATCCATTCCCGGTATCAGAGGTGCCGTTTTTACTTCTCCTGTGCCGGCAAACCATTCCATGGCTTGTTGCATTTGATTTTTCAGTTGATGGCGCTCCAATACCTCCGCCATCAGAAAAACTGCCGGATAATAATTGCGCATGCTGTAGCCGAGGTGATGAAGGGTACCCATGGCGCTGCCTGCCTGAAAACCCTGATCAAGCATATGGCGTATCATTTTTATAAACAGCTCCTCCAGTACATTTTTCTCTGCTTCATCATCCGACAGGTTGTATGTCACGGAAAGATTGAGCAATGTTTTATTGAATTTGCTCAATCCCATAATGTTATCATATATCAGGGAGTACTTCTCAGCTCCAAGTACCTGATAGGTTTCGCCGAACCGCTCAAAGAAGAGAGGTACACCTTTGAGGCTACCATTGGGATTTTCTGTGATACGGTATGCATCCACTTCGGCCTGCAACATATGCAAAGGTTTTGCTTTTTCCCCTTTCAGCAAATACTCCCTCACCCGTTTTTCAATCTGATCGATATCGCCGATTTCTGCCGTAGTGGCATTTACCATAGGAAGGTCGAACTCTTTAAGCCACGATTCATGCAGGATAAGCCAGTGATTTGTGGTACCCCGGTTGATGAAGGGGGCCTGCATGTCGGCTGTGTGATGTCTTGCATCTTGCATCGACGATAGGATCACATGATCGAAATAGAGCGTGCCCGAATCGAGAGCCGGGGCGCTGAAACGTACTTCATCCATTCCCTCTTCCGGTCTTCCCTCCATATCCCTGTCGAAGGCGATCCAGGCTCCTCGCCAACCGGTAAAATCCAGCCCGTAGTCAAAATAGGATGTTACCTTGCCCTTTTTCAGAAACTCCACCCGTAATTTTTCATTTTTTATCGGTTTTTCCGAATAAATCCAGAATACAAAAGTGGATATCTGGGGATCTGTACTCGTTGCAGGTTGCACGTAATTGATCCTGTCATGAATGCTCCAATAAGAATTGGGGCTGTTCCATGTCCACTTCAGGCTATGCTGGAGATGCTTATAGTGTTCGGAAGAGAAAGTCAGAGCAGATTGTGCATCATGATCCGGCAGATCATCTTGTTCGAACGAAATAATTGCATCATGGGTGTACTCTTTGAAATCTTTGGAAAAAGATAAAAAGAAAAAGCACAGATTCAAAAATATAAATAAAAGTTTCTTCATTATCAAAGCTTCTTTCGGGGATCATGATGAGGAATCGCTTATATTTTAAATTATCATTCCCCGCTGATCCTGTTCGTGATTGTCCGGGCAAAGTCCACTATGGGAGTATCAGAGATTTTCTACATTCTTTTTACGTGTCAATGCCTCCAGAAAGTAATAGTCGGCGTAATTGATGGGGACATCTATTTCGTTGCCGTGAGGGATGCTTCCCACGGAGTGCATCAGTACAAAGTTGCCGTTTGTACCCACAATTGCCTTGTATGCATCGCCGGCAAGCGAATTCATTATTTTATCGGCAGTATCCTTGTATTCTTTTTGTCCGAGGGCGACCAGCTCATATAAAGCCGAGGCCGTGACGGCAGCAGCCGAAGCATCCCGGGGCTCGTTGGGAATATTGGGGGCGTTAAAATCCCAGTAGGGTACCAAGTCCTCTGGAAGATTTTTATGGGTGAAGATATAGTTATAAATATTGTGTGCCATTTTCAGATAACGTTCGTCTTTTGTATACCTATAGGCCACGGTGAATCCATATATTCCCCATGCCTGTCCCCGTGCCCAGGCCGATTCGTGTGCATAACCCTGTGCATTCTGTTTGCTTCTTACGCCACCCTGCTCCTTGTCGTAATCCACTACATGATAACAGCTCCAGTCATCTCTGTAATGGTTTTCCATGGTCGTATTGGCGTGTGATACAGCTATCTTGTAATAAGTGGAGTCACCTGAAATCTCGGTAGCATTAAACAGCAGTTCCAGGTTCATCATGTTGTCGATGATTACCGGACACATCCATCCCCGCTTCCCCTGCCATCCTCTGTCCTCATCCCAGCTTTGGATCACGCCTGCGGCAGGTCTGAACCGCGTGGCCAGCGAATTGGCCGCTTCCACAATCACCTCTTTATATGCCTCATTGCCGGTGACTCTCAAGGCATTTCCAAAGCTGCAGTTGATCATGAAACCCACATCGTGGTGCCATTTGAGGTGTTTGATTGTGTCAAGGTTCTCGGTATACTTAATCCCTGCATTCATCCATTTCGGATCTTTTGTCAGGTCGTACATGTAAAACAGGGTTCCGGGGAAGAATCCGCTGGTCCAGTCATCTTTGGGTATGTATTGTACATAACCGTTTTCAACGGTTCTGGGGTTTAATATTTTGCCCGACTCTTCGATCACCTTTACCTGGTATCCTATTTGCTGTTCTGCTGTATTTATTACATTGGCAAATAAATCGTCTGCCCCGGCCTGTGGCATCTTACCGTTTTTCTCTGTACAGGCACCCAGGAGGGTTGCCAGTAAAAACAATGTCGCTAACCTTTTCATTTTCTATTATATATGTTTGTTGAATTTAAAAGTTCATTATTTAATCATGCTCAATGTGAATTCCACCGGTATGCCATCGCAGCAGATCACCGATATTACCGTGTTGTTGACAGAGTGAAGAAGTGACACCGAAGCGGGAGCATCTGACAAGACGAATTTCCCCTTTAGGGTAATCTCTCTGGTGATAGGGTTACTTTCTGTAGGAGTTGTATAGATATATTCCCCTAAGTGGAGGTCAGGGTCGCATACGCTCATTTTTAACTTATCGCCCATGGGTTGCATCATGATCATGATCTCTTTATCACTCTTCTCCAGGTAGTCATCTTCTGTAGATGCAAAATCTTCAAAAATTGCATATCCTCTTGCATCGCTCAATCTGTCATGCACGATGTGCACAATCTCATCCTTCCTGATGACCTCATACTCTGTGATTCCCTTTTTCAGCTTTTTTATCTGGGATTTGGTTGCATCCAGAAGAATCATATACTCGTACGTTTCGTTTTGGGGAGCCACTCCATGGTGAATGTATGCCGTGGCAAAATTGCCATGGGTAGGATTCATCCGTTTATTTTCTTTCGATTCCTGTCTTTTCTTCTCAATGATCAGCGATTGCCCCTGTGGCAGGTAATAATACTCTCCCGTCAGATTCTTTAAAACGACATGCTTGTTGTCGGTTTTGTCTATTTCCGTGCGGTAGGGAAAAGTGATAGCTTTCACTTCGTTGATTTCCAACGGTTCGCCATTTGAAAGCATGTGTTGCTGGAAGAGTGTTGTTTCGGTCGGATATTCTCTGTTGTCGTTCCTTATGGCAGATCCCAGGGCGACGATTCTGTTTCCAAAAGCGAACACCGATTTATGTGCATGGAAGGAAGGTGTGAAATTCTTTCTGTCCCGTTCACCCAGCTTCATGGCAAACATGCCAAACTCACCCTTGTTCAGCAGTGATGCACCGGCAAACGACTCTGGCTGACGGAGCATGTCGCTCCCCGGGAACGGAGAATTTAACAACTCCAGAGGTAAGTGGATGGTAGTTGTTCCCGGGTTTCTATTCCAGTCCCACCCTGCTTCTTTGTATCTGCTTGCCTCTTCTGTGACAGGATATTCCTTGTTCAGCGCCTCCGGGGTAGGGGTGCCGATTATTTGCACGGAGCCGTAACTCTGGTATCTTCCGAACCGGTTATCACGGACGTATATCTCGCTTCCCCAGATGTTTTGCGTGAAACCTTTCATGGCGACCATCTTCTTATTGTACCGGTATATACCCTGCGAAGCGTAATTGTAGACATAAAACCCTTTTGGATATGCGTTGAGAGAGATACCATCTTTTTTAAATTGCTGAATAAGGGCGTTGTCTTCGGAGTATCGTTTCATTCCTTCCATTAAGCGAAGGTATTCGCCGGCAAGCTCTTTGTCTGTTTCGACCGGCACCATGGCTGCATAGGCATAGGTGAGTATACCATTTTTGAGGATTGACCCGTTGAAGGGGTGTCTCCCTGATACACCCATTCCCCAGTCCCTTAGGTTTGTCTGCCGGGAAAGCGATAGCAATGCGAATTTCATTACCGCAAATGCGTCCTGATTCAATGTAAACTGTGTCCTGTTCACGCATTTCAGGTACTTTCCCACGTAAGATAATCCCGGTACAGAATAAGCCGGGTAGTGTCCCCCATGGTGGAATGCAGTGCCATCAACCTTGATGCCACCGATGGTGCCGGGAGAAAACCGCAACGAACCGTTGACCCATCTCGAAAGAGCTTTCATATCTCTCAGTCGTTCGTTTTCAGTATCTGCCCACAGTGCACAGGCTAGCCGGGGGATGAGCAAGGTATTCCATGAGTCTGTAAGTTCGTCTCTCAAATTATTGAAAGGTTGTCTTGTTTCCTGCAGGCCGCTCCAGTAGGTAACTGCTTTTCTCGTTTCCTCCCACAGGTTGTTCGCGCGAAGCACATCTTCCATCCACCAGACAGCGCCGAAGATATCCCTGATCTGGTACCCGTAATGGTGATTGGTGCCCATTCCGCTTTCCCAGGCAAATCCCTGGTTTAACATATAGCGGATGGTCAGGAGAAAATTTTCTTTTGCTGCGTTATCTTTGTCGGCATACCATCCTCTTGCCGACAGGTCGAGAAGTTTGTTCAGCTGACCAAAGTTGACATCGCCAGGCTTTGTATTGTCATTTTGCATGAGTGGTGCCCCCTTCTTTCCGTTTTCTGAAATAGAAAAGAGTTGTATCAGCTGTTGTTGTTCCTTTTTTTCCGTATCAGACAGGCTGCCTTTTTTCAACATCTGCTTCACATTGTCATAAACAAGGGCAAGGTCGGTTGACTCTTTGGTGGATATCTCCTGGGATACTTCCATGTCATGCTTCTGTTGTTCCCATTTATGGAGTAATCCCCAGTGCCATATCTCGCGGTTGAGATGACGGTTATTTTGCGGTATCTGTGCATCGGGTGTAGCCTGCCTGTCCACATAATCAGTAAATTCTATTCTGTCGAACCATAATTTACCCTCAGGTATATTCCCGGGAGACACAATATCCATGGAGACCACATGGCGGGCGGATGTTTTTTCTCCTCCGGGAGTCCACATATCGCTATAGGCAATCCATGCAGCTCTCCATCCGGTAAAGTTGAGGTTAAAATTGAACGTGTACTGTATTACATTTTCTGCGTCCCTGAATTGGAAAACAATGGGGTCAGGTTGGGGTGTTTCGTTGAATATCCAAAGCTTCACGCCGCTTCTTTGATCGAAAGAAGAGACAATATCTCGAATGGCGGTATCGGTAAATGAAAGTGTCGCATTGTCGGATTTCCAGCTCCATAAAAGGGATTGCGTACCATCCTTGAAATATTTTCGACTGAGTGCCAGCTCACTTTTTCCATCCTTCGTGTGAACGGTTGAAGGGATGTGCGAACTCTCAAAGTTGTGTGCATTAAGTGTATTTACTCCTATGAGCATGCACAAAATTGATATGGCAGCTTTTTTTAGCATGTTGCTTGTTTAATTGATAGATTGAATGGAATCCAGCATGGCTGACAGTTCTCTAACCACAGCAGGATACTGGCGGGCTACATTGTTCTTTTCTGAGGGGTCTTCCTCGGTTCGATACAATTGGGGTTCGGGAGAGTTGCCCAGTTCAATCCCGGTCCAGCGTTCTATGCCAGGAAGTTCACTGGGTGTAAAATATTTCCAGCCCCCTTTTGAAATACTTAATGTGTTATCAAGGTTTTGATGAATGGTAAAGTCCCTGTCCTTTTGCTCCTTGCCCAATAATACCTGGAGTGCATTCTGGCTGTCGGGGGCGTCGTCGTCTTCCAGAGATTGATTCAAAAAGGCAGCCACGGACCGCAGCATATCGATTTGTGAAAATCGGGCATGTTGTATCCCGGCTTCGATTTGATCCTTCCAGTAAACAATGAGTGGGACCCTTGTGCCGGCTTCGTAGAGGCTGTATTTTCCACCTCTGTACTGACCCATTGGTGTGTGTCCATTCAACAGTTCGAAGGCCTTGTCATGATACCCATCGTCGATTACCGGGCCGTTGTCGCTTGAGAAAATGATGATCGTGTTGTCCGACAACTGTAGACGATTTAACATTTCCACTATTTTTCCCACTGTCCAGTCCAGCTGAAGTATCACATCACCCCTGTCTCCCAGTCCGCTTTTGCCTTTAAAGTCGGCATGGGGAACCCTTGGCACATGAATGTCGTGTGTCCCGAAGAAGAGAAAAAAGGGGTTGTCCCTGTTCTCAGTGATGAACTCCTCTGCTTTTGAAACAATGGTCTGTGCGATCTCGTCGTCTTTCCACAGGGCCGATTTTCCTCCTGTCATATAGCCGATTCGGGAGATGCCGTTCACAATGGTATTATTGTGTCCCTGACTGGGTTTTAACGTCAACAGCTCCGGATTTTCCTCGCCCGTTGGCCAGTCGCCCACTTTTTTTCCATAATCCACATATATCGGATCGTCGGGATCGAGGTTTACCACTCTTCCGTTTTCCACAAATACACACGGAACACGGTCGACCGTGGCGGGGATGATAAATTCATAATCGAAACCAATGTCGTTGGTATTGGGAGCAATATAGGTGTTGAAGTCGGGACCTGACTCAGGGCCTAATCCAAGATGCCATTTGCCGATGACACCGGTGGTGTAGCCTGCTCTTTGAAAAACGTCGGCTACAGTTACCGTGGCAGTATCAATCAGTAAGCCGGAATTGCCAGGTGCAATTCCGGTATTGTCTTTTCTCCAGGGATAAATGCCGGTCAGC
The DNA here is from genome assembly GCF_002316955.1 of Proteiniphilum sp. UBA1028. Lineage (NCBI taxonomy): Bacteria > Pseudomonadati > Bacteroidota > Bacteroidia > Bacteroidales > Dysgonomonadaceae > Proteiniphilum > Proteiniphilum sp. UBA1028. Next base: position 66,008 of record NZ_DCEN01000002.1, on the reverse strand, counting down.
ATCCCATAACGAGATGGTGTGCTGGTTGCGGAAGTGGAATAGGCATTGGTAAACCGCAATCCTTCCCCCGCAAGCCTGTCGATATGGGGTGTTGACACTTGTGTGGCACCGTAGCAACTCAGGTCTCCTATACCCAAATCATCCGTATAAATCAGAATGACGTTGGGAGAATCAGGGCGCTTGCCTGAAGTTGTCTTTGAGTGACAGCCGTACAATATGGAAGTACCGGCAATTATTCCCGAAAAAAAAGTATATTTACTGATTGTTTTCAATTCACTGTGAATGTTATTGTGATTACTTACTCGTTACTTTTCTATGGTTTTGTCACTTTTTTACCACAGAGGATTTTGTGAAAGTTCTGTATTGATGGCCAATTCTTTTAAAGGAATGGGCAGGAATTCATGTTTCTTTTGTGTCCTTTCTGCAAATGCTCTTGCCGTGGAATAATTGCTACCTCCGGGCCAACGACTGTCGTAAGTAGCTTCACCCAGTGCCTGGATAGCATCGGTGTAGATTCCCCATCTTACAAGATCATATTTTCGCAGAGATTCGAAACAGAGCTCGCGGCCTCTCTCATCACGCAGTTCCTGTTGAAATTCGGCATAAGACAATCCCGACAGCGGTTCTATTCCGGCTCTTTCCCTTACCGTATTGATCGCTTCGTATGCCAGTGGTGTCGGCGACTGATTTACCTCATTCTCGGCTTCAGCCAGCATGAGCAGCACATCGGCGTATCTGATGATCGGATAATTCTCCTGGGTATAATTTTTGTGTCGCGGCATCAGCGTTTCCCATTCTCTTCTGAATTTACCACAGGCTCGCTGTACAATCTGATTGTCTTTCCAATAGATATATTGGTCTTTAGCATCGATCTGGTAAGGAGCCATGGATAGGTCCCGTCTCTTATCGTTTCCGTCGTAAAGATCCCAAAGGATCAATGACCCACCGTAGAACCAATAGCTGTATCCCAGCCCTTCGGTGGAACCGTTTTTTTGGATATTGCCGATTACATTTCCAATTCTTCCGTCAGTCCAGTTGCCATCAAGCTCTCTTGAACCGATGAACTCCACTTCCCACATCGATTCATTATATTCGGTGTCATACCTGTCACTGGCCATTCTTTTCCACATCTCGTACACATCCGGATTGAGACCATGCTTTTGTGCATCTTTCACCGATTTGGCATACGCTGCAGCTTTTTCATAATAAGGTTTTCCGCCGTTGGTGGGGTATCCTGCCCGGGTGAGGCATACTCTGGCGAGAATACCTTCTACCACAGTCTTTTTTACATAAGAAGGGCGATTGTCGTACATCTCATCATCCACCATGGTAATCGTCTCTTCCATCTCACTGATGATCCAATCCAGGGCTTCGGCTTGTGGTGTGGCAGCCAGAGCAGACTTGGAAACATCTTTAAATGACTCCTTTCTGATGGGTACATCTTTCCAGGCTTGTGCCACCAGAAAGTGGTAATAAGCTCTCAGGAACTTGGCTTCTCCCTTTATTCTGGTTTTTACCGCTTCATCGATATTGGAATTTTCAATTCTCTCAAGCAGGATATTTGCACTTTCGATCCCTTTATAAATGGAGCTCCATGCATTATAAATGTCGGTGTTACTTGTATTGTGGTCATTCCCATATACATGTGTCACAGTTTGTGTGGACGGACGAACATAAAAACTAAGGTCATCCACATTGGAAATCATACAGGAGTACCGGTTCCCATACACATTTTCTGTAGCCAATGTCGAATAAACTCCGGCCAATGCCATCTGGGCATCATTTTGATTTTGATAAAACTCTTCGGGTGAGACAAAATCATAGGCGCGCGTGTCGAGAAAGTCGCTGCACGAATTGAGACTCAATGCAAATAGCAGGATAAATAGTATATTTTTCATCATTATAAAGCTTTTTTATTAAAAGGTCAGATTAAGAGAAAGTGAATAGTTTCTGGAGCGAGGGTAGGGTGACCAGTCGAACCCCGGTGTTAATACCGTATTTCTTGTCGATACTTCCGGATCATTTCCTGAATATGAAGTGATGGTAAATAAGTTTTCTGCTGAAAAAGCAATCCTTGCCGATGCAATATGTAATCTGTTCAGGAGCTCCGGTTGGAAGTTATAACCGAGTGTAAGCGATTTCAACCTGAGGAAGGAGCCGTCTTCGATATACAAGCTGCTATATTCCTGTGAGCCAACTGCTTTTGATCGGGGAATATCGCTAGATTCATTTTCCTCCGTCCAACGGTCGGCATAAGTTGCGAACATGTTCGTGTGCCTCTTTCCTGCAGGATTTTCAAAAATCATCCGGTTGGCATTCAGAACGTCATTGCCCATGCTGAATTGAAAGAAAAAGCTCAGGTCCAAATTCTTATATACAAAACTGTTGTTTAATCCGCCGATGGCTTTGGGGTGTCCTTCCCCTATGTTTGTTTTATCCGCATCGTTGATTACGCCGTCACCGTTGATGTCGGTATAGCGGGGATCACCGGGTCTCGACTCGTTGGAGAACAATACCACACCTTTTTTGGGAGTATACACCTCGGTGCCATTATCGTTTAACGTAATGTCGAAGTCGCTCTTTTTATAGGTTCCTTCGTACAAGTATCCGTACATCAATCCGGCTGGTCTTCCCACAGGGCTGATATAAGCCGGCATGGTTCTGTATTTGTTGTCCCAATATACAGAGTTTGTCATGGCAATCTGCTTGTCATTTAACCGGGTGATCTCATTCTTGTTGAACGAAATGTTGAATGCTGAATTCCACTGAAAATCTTTTGATTGTATGTTGGATGTCTGAATAGAAAATTCAATCCCCCGGTTTTGCAGTTCGCCAATATTCATCATGGCTGAGGCGTAACCCGATGAAGGAGCCAAATCGGCTTGCAGCAACAAATCACGGGTGTTCTTGATGTAGTAGTCTGCGATGATGCTTACCCTGTCGTTCCAGAAACCCAGGTCAAGTCCCACGTTGTATTGATCTGTTGTTTCCCATTTCAGGTTCTCGTTCTGCATGCTTGTAGGCAGGTAGGCGATGTATTTGTTGCTATCGTAAGGATAGAAGGTGTTGTCCCCCGTTTCCAGCTTTCCTCTAAAGGCATAGTTATCTACTCTGTTGTTTCCTGTTTGTCCATAGCTGAGTCTGAGTTTCCCGTTTGTCAGGATCTCGTTGTCTTTGAGAAAATCTTCCCGACTAAAGGCCCATGCCAGTGATGTGGACGGGAAATAGCCCCATCTGTTTTTTGAGGAAAATTTGGAAGAACCGTCAGCTCTGAACGATGCGGTTGCGTAGTATTTGGAGCGATAGTTGTAGTTTACCCTGGCAAGATAAGATGCCAACGTATTTTCTCCCTTTGATGATTCCACAGAAGGCACACTGCTGCTTTTCCCAAATCCGGCCATCCCAAAAATTTCATTGGTAATAAATGTGCTGGTCAGGTCGTGACTGTAAAAGCTCTCCTTTTGAAAGGTTACCCCTCCCAACAGATTCACATTATGTCCTTTTTTGCCATACTGGTAAGTTAATGTATTTTCGTTCAAAAGTCTTTCGGTGTTCGATTGACGGTAGAATGCGTTAATACCTCTGTATTGTGAGTTTTTGTCGTGATAAAAACCGGTTTTGGTTTTTGAATTATTAAACTGTTCGTTGGTGTAATTAACCAGTTGATAACCTGCCGTGGCTTTGAAACGCAAATTTTTGATGATTTCATATTCGGCCATCCCGTTAATGCTGAAATTGTCGGTCGTGGTTTTGCGGTATTCGTTCTTTGCCGACAAGACAGGGTTAAACCGGTAATCTTCCGTCATTTCAATGGCGTCGTCATACAGCTCCTCCATCAAGTTTGATCCCGTGGGAGAAACCGGACGGTATCCCCATACGCTGTACATCAGGGCATTACTTACGGAAGTGGATCCGCCGGTGGGGTCTGCTCCATTTCTTACGGTGCGGCTGGCGTTGGAAATAACCCTTAAGCGCAGCTTGTCGTTAAACAACTTTTGGTCAAGACTTACGCGCCCTTGATATTTATCCAAACTTGAGTTTGTAATGATCCCTTCCTGATTCAGATACGACCCTGAAGTAGAATATTGCAAATCGCCCTGCATGCCAGACAGAGAGAGATAGTGGTTGTTTGTGATGGCTGTCCTGTAAATTGCGTCCTGCCAGTCATATTCAGGTTCGGTCAGGTAATTCTCGAGCGTTCTTCCGTCTCGCAGGTAATTTTGCGCAAAGTCTTCTTCGTTCATGATCTCCTGTTGTAATTCTACAAACTGGTAACCGGAGAGCATCTCCTGTGTTTTGGCAATATTGCTTACAGTCAAATTACCGTTATATTCAATGCGGGGTTTTCCGGCGCTTCCTTTTTTGGTGGTAATAATTACTACACCGTTTGCGCCGCGTGATCCGTAAATGGCTGTAGCGGAGGCGTCTTTTAAAACGTCGATTGATTCAATGTCGTTTGGATTCAATGATCCCATATTGCTCGACTCCAAAGGAAAGCCATCCACTACGTACAGCGGTTCCGTGCTTTGTGTCAGCGATCCGGCTCCCCTGATCGTGATGCTGAAGTTGTCTCCCAGTCCTCCGTCTTTGGAAGATACCTGTACTCCGGCGATACGTCCACCCAACGACTGTGCAATGTTGCTGACGGGAGTTTTGATGATTTCCGACATGTCGGCTTTGGCCACCGATCCGGTCAGGTCTTTTCTTCTCACGTCGCCATAGCCGACAGCTACAACCTCGAGTTCTTGAATGAGTACAGAAGACTCTCGGAGAGTAATTCGTATTTGTGCTTGATCTTTCACTGCTATTTCCTGCGACTCAAAGCCAATAAAAGTAGCTTCAATGATATCGCCCGGTTTTGCTTCGATGGAAAATTCTCCATCATAGTTTGTAACTGTACCCTTTGTGGTCCCTTTGATGATAATATTTACTCCAGGGAGAGAGTCTCCTCTTTCGTCTGCGACGACACCGGATACAGTGGACTGAGCCAGCAATGATATCGGCAGCAGAAGTAACAAGACAAGCGTCATTGTTTTAAAATTGATCACTTTCATTTAGATTTGTTTTTTTGATTGACATTAAATTAAAAAGATTTAAAGTTCTTAGGCTTCAAATTTTTATTCTCGCGACAAAGTTAACCCGTGCGGATCGACAAGGAGGGGTAAAATAGTTCAAAAAAGGTCCTCTTTCGTACGAAGCGAAAGATTTAACATCCGGAGGGAAAACAACATATACGCGTTCTTTATCAATCTTGTATATGCAAAGATTTATAGTCTGAAGGAGTAAGTCCGAATTGATCCTTAAAGCATTTTGAGAAATATTTTGGAGAATTAAATCCCAGGCGGTAGGTGATGTCTGAAATATTCAATTCCGGGTTGTTAATTAGCAAAAAGGTAGCTCTTTTCATTTTAATGGTGAGAATAAATTCGTTGGGTGTTTGGCCTGTTATCCCTTTAATTTTGTTAAACAAGCTTGTTCTGCCCAGATTCATCTCCTTTGAGAATTCGTTGATACCAAAATCCGGGTTTGCGATGTTATCTTCGATGACCTTGTTTGCTTTTTCCAAGAAGTTGCGATCCATATCGTTGGAGGCAATGGAATAAGTACCGACATCGGTTGATTTGGCGAATCTTTCTTGCAATAGTTTGCGTCCGTTCACCAGATTGTTGCACCGTGCCAGTAGCACAGACACATCGAAGGGTTTGGTGATATAATCGTCAGCTCCCAGTTTCAGGCTTTCTATGTTAGACTCGACAGCCGTTTGAGCAGTGAGCAGGACAACAGGAATATGGCAGACAGCAAAATTGGTTTTTATTTTTAAACACATTTCGCTCCCCGACATGTGGGGCATCATCAGGTCACTGAGTACAATGTCGGGTTGGTTTTCGATTGTTTTTGCCAGTCCCTCTTCTCCGTCAGTGGCAGTAATTACATGATATAGAGGATCAAACACGTGATGTAAAACATGCAGCAACTCTTCGTTATCTTCCACAATCAGGATCCTGTTTTTCGATTCCTGTTTTCCTGTTTTTTTATCGGGATGCAACAGTTCCCTGTCGTGCGAAGTCCCCGGCAAATAGTTCTTGATCTCTTGAATACTGATGTCATCCCGATTTTCCAGAACATTTTTTTCGTTTTCTGCAAAGTGAGCCGATCCTTTGAGGAGCATGACTTCGAAATTGCTTCCTTTGTTTACCTCGCTTTCGAGTGTAATCTCTGCATGGTGGGCATCCAGGATTCCTTTTGTCAATGCTAATCCCAACCCCGTTCCGGGCAGTATGTTAACTGAATCTTCCCCGGTCACGATTTGATAGAACTGATCGAATATTTTATCCCTGTTTTCCGAAGCAATCCCGATGCCGCTATCTTTTACAGAAATGCGGACTCTTTTGTTATCCTGCGTGATGCTAAGGGTTATTCTACCTCCTTTCGGGGTGTATTTAAATGCGTTGGATATCAAGTTGAAAAAAACTTTCTGCATCTGACTTTGATCATACCACAGTAAGATCGCATCGTCCGTCGTGTGGAAAGAAAAATCAATTTTTTGTGCATCGGCATATTCTTCGAAGGAGGTGTATATTTCGTATAGAAATGGGACAATATTATATTCTCCGGCTTTTATCGCCAACTTTTCGTTGTCGATCTTCCTGAAATCAAGCAGTTCATTGATAAGACTGGTCAGCAAGGCTGTATTTCTGCTGATGCTTTCGATTCGTTTAATTATTGACGGTTGAAGTTTTTTTTGCTGTAACAGCATGTCTACCTGGCTTGAAATTAAAGTGAGTGGTGTCCTGAATTCATGAGAAATATTGGTGAAGAAACGAATTTTAGATTGGTTGACTTCTTCGATATGTTCCTTTTCTTTTTTCTCATACTCCAGGGAGGATTCCAGCCTGATTTTATTTTTTATATATCTTACATAAAGCCATATCAACGACACCCCCCCCAATAAGTAGAGTATGTAAGCCAGCGCACTTCTGTAAAAGGGTGGGGTTACCCGAAAAGCAATGGATGTGGAGCCTGCCGTTGCTTTTGAATTCAACGTTACAGCTTTTAACTCCAATAAAAAGTTGCCGGCATCCAGGTTCATCAAATTTATCTCATGAAGCCCTTCTCTCAGGGTGACCCATTCATTTGACATGCCTTTTACTCTGTATTGATAGTGATATTTGTCGAGTGCGGTGATATTGTCGGAAGAAAATTCAAACTTGAGTATCGATTGCCTGTGGTTGAATTTAAGACGATGGGTAAAAGGGAGAGTCTCTTTCAGTAATCCGGTATGATCGTTCGGTGTTACCTCCCTGTTGTTTACCCATAAGTTTGCAAAATAGAGGTCAACGGGTTTCAGATCTTCCAGGATTTCCTGCTCATAGAAGGAAACCATACCATTCATGCCGGCCACATAGATTTCACCATCCGGCTTTATGGCTATTCCTCCGTTAAAAAGGGAATTGAGTGTGATGCCATCGTTTGAAACGACATTAATTACCTCGTTATTTTCAGGATTAATATACGATAATCCGCGGGTGGTTGTCAGGTAAAGATAGCCAAGAGGTGATTCGGCTATATTACTTACATAATCGTTTTTCAGGCTAGTATTCTGGGATGTGAACCTTAAAAAATCCATCGAATCGTAGTTGTATAAATTCACTCCTCCTCCGCTGGTCGCAATCCACAGTCTGTCTTTAGAGTCGATGTACAATTTTGTAGCATTAATATTGCTCAATGATCGATCATCATAGGGATCGTGAAAAAACTGCCGGATTTCTTTGGTTTGGATATTATATTTAAAAACTCCCCTGCTTGCCACCCACAAATTGCTTTGTTTATCAATGATGATATCCACAAAAAAGGTAACATGTTGATGAAGATCTTCGGAAAAAACAGAAAATGTTTCCTTCTCTTTATCGAAAAGGTATAAACCGTTGTAGGTGGCTATTAAATATTTGTCCCGCCAGGGTAGGATTCTTCTAACAATATTGGATTGATCCAGATCTGCTCTTATGTGGCTGTATCTTTTCAATCCCTTATTTTTTATGTCCAGTATGCATAATCCCCCTAGGTGTAATCCTAAAAATAACAGATTGTTATCTCTGTCGAGCCAGGCCGTCTTGATATTGTCGTTTTTTAGTGCCGGTATTTCAGAGTAAGTTTTGTTTTCGGTGTTGTACAGAATTAATCCGTCACCTTCGGTACAAAGAAAAGTAGTGTTTGCCTCGTAAGGGATTATTTGACTGATAATTGGAAAGGGCCTGTTGGCAAACGATCCACTGGTTAAATTGTGAAAAGTAAAGCTGTCCGATTTCGGGTTAAAATAATTTACTCCTCCGAAATAAGTGCCTATCCATAAATTTCCGTGATTGTCTTTGTAAAGAGACCAGACAGATTCATTGGAGAGGCTTTTATCATCGTTTATTTCCGGGCTATAATGATAAAACAAAGACGAAGCCTTGTCGAGTTTGTTTAATCCCTGCTTTGTACCAATCCAGATATTCCCGTTGTCGTCCTCACAAACAGTTCTTACAAAATCGGAGGACAATCCTTTTGAAGGATCTTTCAAGTTTTGCCGGTAATTTACGATGGTATTATTTGCAGTGATCTTGTACAGCCCATTTTCCCAGGTACTTATCCATGCGTTTTTTTCCGAATCTTCAAAAATAGAGGCTACGCGGCTACAGCCAGGGAGTACTCTCTTTACGTTTTTATTTTGATCAATTGAGAATACGCCGGATGCTATGGTACCTACTAAAAGACGGTTGCCTGACACCGGAAGGATGGCAGTTATCTGCGCTTGATGGTCAATTTCGCAAAAAAAACCTGTCTGTTTGCTGTCAATAACAAATATTTTGTTGTCTTTTGCGTACCAGAGACGATTGTTGCCATAATTCATCGCATTAATCTGAACAGTGATCAGATGTGTGATTGTTCCGGATGTAAGGTCGTATTGATCAATTCCGTTTTGGGTATGAATAAAAACAGAACCCTGTGAGTCGCCGCTGATCTCCTTTATCAGGTTGCCAGATAATGAGTTTTCGGGTTTTCCCTTTGGCTGTAAAATCTTTATCGTGTTACCGTCGTAGATATTCAGTCCTTCCCGAGTTCCAAACCACATATTCCCCAATTCATCCTGAAAAATTGTCATAACGGAAAGTTGGGAGAGACCTTCTTCGATTCCAATTTTCGAGAAATATAATTCATTCCCGCTATATCCACAAAGGATATTAATCCATACGATGAATATGGATGACACAATTTTTAAATGCTTGCACAGGGACAGACCCCTTAAATCTATATGCATGGTTTGTCTGAATAAAATCAATAGTCAAAGGACGCAACTATTACAACAAAGATGCAAATTTTTTTTTGCATCTTTATAAAAGTCTGATTTTTTCAGAGTTATTAGGATTTATTCTTAATTAATTCGTTGATAAATTGGTGTATATGCAAGCTTGTTGGAAATTGACAGAAATGATTTTTCGTGGTACCGTATGCATGGACGACACAATAGTGAATGAAGATTGTTTTAATGATTTGTTTATGTTGACTATTCAATTAAGTAATGGAAAAAACCAGGTTTGTTTGGATTTATACTATTGCGAGAAATAATATAACTTTCGTGAAATA
>NZ_DCEN01000002.1:23823-56129 GCF_002316955.1 Proteiniphilum sp. UBA1028 | reverse complement strand
GCAAGGATTTAAGCTGGATCAGGTTTGGCCTGCTTAATACATGATATTATTGAACCGTTTATAATAATCGATGTTTTCGCGGGTTAAAATATCCAGCTGGACATAGTTCTGTTTTGTAACCGGCTTTTTGAAGATCAGATATTCAAGCAGGGTTTTCATGGCATAAAATCCCTGATATTCTGGCTCTTGCCCGATAAGGTAGTCGATTTTTCCTTTCTTCAATGCATCAATATTCGCCGAAGTCAAGTCCATGCATACCATTTTCACCCCTTCTATATGGTTTGCTTCCAGGTAGTCAGCAATAAAATTACCGCGTGAATTTAAAACCACGATGGCCGGGGTATCCTTCTGACTCCCGAATAGCCGCGAGAGATACATCTCGTTATTTTCGGGTTCTGTTACTGAAAAAGGAATGCCAAGGACAAGGTTTGTGCATTTGTTTTTCTCCAGATAATCGGTGAAACCGTTTTTTCTGAGAATGGTCGTGTTCGCACTCTTATCTCCAGTTCTGACAGCGTGAAAAATAGCAATATTGGCATTTTTGGGGATAATTGATGTGATCAGTTTGGCCATCATATACCCACACACGTAGTGATTTGCTGAAAAGAAGGCCAGCGGTGATGTCTCCTCGATGTTTGAATCCACAAAAATGTAAGGGACATTCCTGTCGTTCATTTTTTTGCACAAATTAACTGTCTCCTCGGTGAAGGTAGGACCGATGATCAGTGCATCCATTTCGAAACCGGCAATCTTTTCGAAAGTCTGCCGGCAGGAATATATATCGTATTGGTTATAAGTAAAAACCCGTAATTCAACTTTTACATTTTCATATTCTTCCAGGGCATGACGAATTCCATTGTGAATACTTTCCCAATAGGCTCCCAGAGACATTTCGGGTGTGGTTACAATGATCCTGTAACTTCTCTTCAAAGAGATGGAGGAGACATGAATATTTGGCTTATAATTCACCTGCTTCAGCACTTTTTCGATGGTCAAGCGCGCTGATTCCGACACGTTTCCGCGGTTATGAAGCACCCTGTCGACCGTTCCTTTTGAAACGCCCGCCATTTTTGCAATGTCAATTATCCGGATCTTCTTTTGCATGTATGATTGGCCCTCTGTTAATCTTTAATATTTGATTTAAATTATTTTGGCGCTTTCGAACCCTTTCTGTACTGACAGGCATGTGCTCGTACACAAAGGTACAACTTATTTGCAAATTGCCAAATTGTTTGTAGTCCCAGGATTCTTCGGGGTATCGTTGCGTCGTTAACAATTTTCATATAGTTTACGCCTCCTGGGAGGCGCCTATATCCAGAGGTGGTTTTCAACTCTTTTGTCCGTTTCTGAATTGTGAGGGAGTGACGCCAAACTGTTTTTTAAACGATTTTCCGAAATAGTCCGGATCGTTGAATCCTACCTCATAGGCGATTTCTGCTACATTCATTTCGCTGTTGATCAGCAACTCTGTTGCTTTTTTAAGGCGGATGATGCGGAAATATTCGTTGGGAGAGTAATTGGTGATCCCTTTAATCTTTTTGTAAAAAAGGGTCCTCCCCATGTTCATCTCTTTCGCGAAATCATCCACCGAAAACTGTGTATCTCTCAGGTGGGACACCATTACCGTGTGGATTTTTTCCATGAAAAGGCTGTCTTTCCCGGATGTATGCACCGGGAGGGATCCTGCCATGCCGGGATCATGTGCAAACTTGTATTGCAGCCTTTCCCGCTGCTCAATTAATTTACGGATACGGGTAATCAGGTATTGGACGCTGAAGGGTTTGATGATGTAAGCATCTGCACCCGCGTTAATTCCTTCCAGTTGATGTTCGGGCGATGAATAGGCGGTAAGCAGGACAACGGGAATATGGCTGGTCTCAAAGTTCTCTTTGATCTTCCTGGTTACCTCAAAACCGTTCATTTCCGGCATCATCACATCGCATACAATCAGCTCAGGAGGTGTTTCGATCGCTTTTTCCAGACCGCTCAGCCCGTTGGAGGCAGAGGAGAGTTCAAAATAATCCATCAGTTTGTCCTCCAGGAATGATCTGATCTCTTCGTCATCTTCAATTAGCAGGACCTTTTGTTTCCGCCCCGGAGTAATTTTTACCGGGTTTTTTTTTACCGATACGGCACCAGCTGTTGCTTTTGCTTCCAACTCGTTCACATCTACAACAGGACCATATTTTTTTTCGCTTGACGCGTAATCTTCCAAACTCATAGGAATGGAAAGCATGAAGCAGGCTCCCGACCATTCTGAGTCCCGGTAATCGATCCTGCCATGGAGCACCCTAGCCAGTTCGGCGGAGAGGTGCAGGCCAATACCTATTCCGGTGGGGGTGTAGTTGATCTGTTTAAATCGCTGAAAGAGTAGTTCCCGCTTTTCAGGAGGGACGCCGATGCCTGAGTCGGAAACAGTAATGGCACAGTGCTTATTCGGTTCGTCGAAGGTTATCTCTACACGGATTTTTCCATTTTTTGGAGTATGCTTAAAAGCGTTTGACAAAAGGTTGAAAATGATCATCTCCATTTTTCCTTTGTCGGTGATAATCACCTTTGAATCTTCGATTGTCCTAAAGGTATATTCAATTCCTTTTTTGATCGCTGTCTCACTAAAGATCTCATAAATATCCCGAAGAAATGAAACAATATCAGCCTTCTCCAGTCGCAGTTCCATCTCTTCATGCTGTAGTTTCCTGAATGCGAGCAACTGGTCAATCAGTCGCATCAATTTGTCGGAACTTTTGTTCAGGATATCAACCTGTTTCTTCAGCGCCGGTGATAGCTGTTGTTCATATATGCTTTCAATACTGCCTTGAATAAGGGTGAGCGGTGTTCTGAACTCGTGAGAGATATTGGTGAAGAATTGCAGTCGGTGAGCTGTCATCTTTTTCTCGATAATGATTTCATTATTGAGCCGGTTCATCTTCATCAGAGTGACGACTGTAAGATAAAGAAGCAGCAACCCTGAGAGCAGATAGAGAATCGATGCTTCGAGAGATCGCCAGAATGAAGGTTTGATGGTAATCTCCAATAATGTTTCGGGGTTTTCCATTGTGTTGGAGACACTCTTCACCCTGAAATGGTATTTTCCTGGTGGAATATTCTTATAGGTTGCAACATTGTACGCTGTGATTGGATTCCACTCCTTGTCGTAGTTCTCCAGAATATAGGTATATCTGCTCGAAGATATTTCCTGATAATTCAGTGAGGAAAAAGCCAAAGCAAATGAATTCTGATTGTAGCGGAGCCGGAGATGACTGGTTTTGGAGATGCTCGCTGTCAAAGGTGTATCCTGTGAGTGGGGTGTTACTTTTACTCCATTGATACTAAGATCAGTAATCAGGGTTGTCAGTGGGCCTGTTTGTTTCTTGAAAACATCCGGGTCAATAACATACACGCCACTATAACTGCCAAACAGGATGTCTCCATTTTTTCTTCTCAAGGCGACAGACTCCGAAAAATAGTCACTTTCCCATCTGTCGGCGAAATTGTAATTTTCAAAAAATTTTTTTTCAACATCGAACTTCGAAAGTCCGCTTTCAGTACTGATCCAAAGATTTCCGTTGTAATCTTCCAGTATAGCCTGGATGATATTATTTGTCAAGCCATTTTCGGTGGTGTAGTGTGTGAACTGGTACCTCTCAGCAGGTAATTTTTTTATAGCCAGATTGACACCACCGCCAGCTGTTCCGAGCCAGATTCGACCTTTCCGGTCTTCATACAGGGTTTTTACAATGTTGTTGTTTAGTGACTCAGGATCATTCCGGTCGAAGTAATACCATTCGTAGGAGTTACCATCCTTAATCAGACTGTCCGGGTGAAAGATGACCACACCATTTTCACCTCCCGACCAGATACGACCTTCCCTGTCCTGCATGAGCGACCTGATTTGTCTTTGTGTACGCGATATTTGATCGAATCTCAGGCTATGCAGCGATCCCTTCTCCCACTCACACAGAAACAGTCCGTTGCCGAACGTCCCGACCCACATACGTCCTTTTGTATCACACAGGATTGCATAGATGCTGTTCTCTCCTGCATTTAAGTCATCAGAGAGGAGGTAGGAAAAGCTCTTTCCCGACAGGTCGTCCGCGAGAAAGATCCGCAGCCCATCTCCTTTTGTTCCCATCCAGATGTTGCCTTTGTGGTCTGCCTGGATGGTGTAGATCCCTTTTTGCCTGCCGGTGAAGAGATCCTTTTTGTTCCAGTTGCTGTCAATTATGTAAATGTCCCCATTTTTTGTTCCTGCCCAAAGATTTCCATTTCGGTCTTCATACAGGCTCCTGATGGTCTGTTCCTGCGAACTGGTGAGGAGGGATGCCGGTATTAACTGTGAACTTTCCTGTTTTGCGAAGCTCAGTTTTGCAATGCCGGCATTTTCTGTTCCCACCCATATGCTTCCGGTACGATCTTCCGTGACATAGAGTAGGTAGTTTGTTCGCAGATCGCTGTTTGTGGTAGTATAGTGAGAGATTTCTCCATTTTTTCTGATGGCAAACAATCCGCTCCCATAGGTAGAGATCCATGTGATCTCCCTTGAATCGGTGAAGATTGAATACCTTTCGTGATCGATGAACGAAAGCACTGGTTTTGGAATCAGCCGATATCTGTCAAATGATTTACTTTCAGTGTTATAATGCCATACACTACCCGACTTGTTGTAGACCCATGGTTTGTTTTTGTTGTCTCTGATAATGTATCCCTCCCGGATGGTTTCTCCCTGCATCAGCCTGTTGCTGTTGTATACCTGCATTGAAGGGATATGAAAGATCAGTGTTGCATGGTTCCCGGTAATAATGATTTGATCGTTGTCAATTTTTTCCGTCTCGTGAATGCTGAATTCTGGAAATTGGGAAGCATAATTGATTACAGGAAGAAAACGCCTGTTCAGCAAGTCGTAAATTAAAATATCCGCATTGTTTGTTAAAAAACAGAGGTATTCTTCCGTTTTGTACGCACTATGAAATTTATAGCGACTAATTTTCTCACTCAAGCGGTGAAACATACCGTCGCTATAGAGGAATAAACCCTTGTCTGTGCCAGCCCAGATATTGCCCGATGCATCTTCCAGTATAAAGGATATATGATCGGTCCCGATATTGGTTTTGTCGTAAAGGGTACCCAATACCCCAGAGTCATGATGTCTCACACGGCATGCCCCTTGTTCTGTACCCCAGAGCCAGATGTCTCCGTTTGAGGCCTCCAGCATACTGCGGTATTGACGTGCTTCCCCATCTCCGGTATAATTCACAAACGATTCGTTGTTCAGATTGTAACAGTTGACATAACGGGAGGATGTCTGTATCCAGAGATAGGCATGACGGTCTTCCCACATCATTCGTATATTGCTTTCAGAAAGCGAACGTGTGGAAAACCCCGGATAGAAAGAGGAAAAATTGTACCCGTCAAACCGGTTCAGACCGTTGACGGAGGCTATCCAGATCAACCCCTGATGATCCTGAATGATATATCTTACCGTGTTGTGCGATAATCCATCTTTGCTGTCGATATGTTCAATCCGGATCCCTTCGTTGCCATAGATAAGCATTGGCAGTAGGAAGAGGAACGTGAACAGTGTTTTTTTTATGTGGAATGGATGGATCATTTCTGTTTGTAGTTGTCTTTAATTTGGTAAAGTCTCTTCTATGATATCCATCATGATTATAGGAATCATGTTTTGTCAACTTAGTGTAAAAGAATCATTCTTTGCAAAAATAACAAATAATAATTAATCAATAAATAAATTGCCTGATGCTGTACAATTGTACGGTTTTAAGGCAATAATTCCAGTAAATATCTTTATTTGTATATTTCTGTACAATTGTTATGAAAAAATGAATGAAATTACCGATCAGAGATGTTAAATGCTGATAATTTTGCTGTGCGGTGAACTTTAAAAGAAATATATAATACTTAAATATTTATTCTACGTTCAAATTATTGCTTCACTATATTATCATGAAGATTAAATATTATTTGCTGCTAACTTTATATTTTACATTTATTCTAACTACGATAGACTTCGCTAGTTTCAATAATAATCATTTTTTGACAGAGAAGGATATTTTTTCTATTGAAAGTAAGCGTAACTCGAAACAAACTCTGACTTTTCCTGATTTTTCTGGAAATATTATAGCTTTTCCAGGAGCAGAGGGATATGGTAAAAATGCTACTGGTGGTCGATACGGTAAATTGTATTGTGTAACAAATCTGAGTGATGCCGGTCACGGATCATTTCGGGATGCTGTTAGTGAACCGAACAGGATCGTTGTATTCAAAGTGGCGGGAATTATTGAACTCAGCTCTAACCCTATTAAATTATTAAGCAATCAGACAATTTTGGGGCAAACTGCACCTGGAGACGGAATTGTGCTTTATGGTGGTCGATTATCGGCCAGCGGGGCTTCCAATACAATTGTTCGATATTTACGAATTAGGATGGGAGCAAATTTCCAAGGGCAGTCAGATGCGGTAGGTATGGCTTATGGTACTAATGTCATTTTTGATCATTGCTCTATCACTTGGGGTAAAGATGAAAACTTCTCAATCAGCAGCAGTAACCGAACCAAGCCTCTTGAAAATATAACCATTCAGAATAGCATAATTGGGCAGGGTTTACAAAATCACTCTTGTGGAGGCCTTATGCAGACTGATATGACAGGAGGGGTGACAATTTTCAGAAATCTTTATATTGACAATCATACAAGGAATCCCAAAGTAAAAGGATTAAATCAATTTGTCAATAATGTCGTTTATAATTGGGGCGGAGGAACTGCTTATGATATGGGGGGTAACTCAAAAGGCCCATCAGAAACTACCATAGAGAATAATTACTTTATTTTGGGACCAGCTGAAACCTACAGGGGCTCTCGTCAAAGTAATGGCGAGATTGTTGTTAAAAAAAATACGCTCACTCCATCTAAACCTTTCAAGGGAGGAAATTCATTGTTTAGAACATATTGGGCTGGAAATTACTTTGATGACAATAAGGATGGGAAACTGAATGGTCGTCTTATGAATTTTGAAAAAGATTGTGAGGGAAGTCCTACATTTTTAGAAACACGCTCAGTTTTACACTCTTTGATACAATCTCAGACTTCTGCAGAAAGTGCTTATGAGTGGATTGTAGAGAATGTGGGTGCTACCTTACCCAAACGAGATCAGGTTGACACCTATCTAGTGAAAGAATTGACATCATTAGGATTAAAAGGTATAATTATTCAAAATGAAACTAATAAGGATCAATTCCCCATCGGTGGCCCGGGCTTCATACAAACTGGTTCAATACAATTAGATTCAGATAATGATGGTATACCCGATGCTTTTGAAGAAAAATGGGGACTGGAAAATGATGATCCGTCCGATGCATTAAAAATTGCCCCTAACGGCTATACCAATATTGAGAATTACGCATTTTCATTAGAATATCCTGAACTATACAAATAGTTAAACCTTCTCATTTTAACAATACTATATATTATGAAAGCAATAAAAGACTGTTTCCTTATTCTATTGATAGGATTATTTACCTTTTCATGTGTTGACAAGAATGGAGAAGTTGATCTTTTTCCTGAAATTCCGACAGGTGAAGATGTCTCAAATGAAGGTGAAGATAACGGGGATCAAGAAGAAGAAACTAAAGCATTTCCTATTTTCCCCGGTGGAGTTCTTGCTTTTCCCGGGGCTGAAGGTTATGGTAGGAATGCTACTGGTGGGCGAGGTGGAGAAATTTACCATGTCAAGAACTTGAATGATAATGGTCCTGGGTCCTTTCGAGATGCTGTCAGTATGTCGAACAGGATTGTGGTTTTTGATGTGGCAGGAATCATAAAGCTTAGCGCAACGCCTATTGTATTAAAAAGTAATCAGACCATATTAGGTCAAACAGCTCCTGGAGATGGAGTTGTACTTTATGGCGGGCGATTATCGGCAAGTGGTGCAACCAATACCATCGTACGATACTTACGGGTAAGAATGGGGGCTGCATTTCCCAGTCAGGCAGATGCGGCAGGGGTTGCGAATGGCTCTGATATAATATTCGACCATTGTTCTTTTAGTTGGGGACGGGATGAGAATTTCTCCATCAATGGTGATGGAAAAGGCACCCCTCCTCGAAACATCACAATTCAGAACAGTATTATTGGGCATGGTCTCCAGAATCACTCTTGTGGAGGTTTGATTCAGACCGGAATAAATGATGGAGTCACTATTTTCCGCAATCTGTATATCAACAACAATTCACGAAATCCCAAGGTAAAGGGATTAAATCAATTTGTCAATAATACGGTTTACAATTGGGGTAGTGGCACTGCTTATGATATGGGAGGTGACTCTGGCGGATTATCAGAAACAACAATAGAAGATAATTATTTTATTGTTGGACTCGGAAAATCCTATAGAGGGGTGGCGCAGGCAGATGGTTCAATTGTAACTGAAGTTTCCTATCTTAATCCATCCAAGCCATTCTCTGGAGGAAATTCACAATTCAGAACATTCTGGCGGGGTAATTATTTTGACAATGACAAAGACGGTACTTTAAACGGTCGACTAATGGATTGGGAAAAAGATTGTTCCGGATCGCCTCTTTTTTTAGACTCTCGTTCAGATTTACATCCATTGATTCTAAGTCAAACAACAGCTGATAAGGCATATGAGTGGATCGTCGAGAATGTGGGAGCATCACTTCCCAAGCGTGATCAGGTAGACTCCTATCTGGTGGAGGAGCTAACCTCATTGGGTATTAAAGGTACAATCATAAGAAATGAAACAAACGCGGAACAGTTCCCCATTGGTGGTCCGGGTATCATTCAATCAGGTTCTCTGCCATTGGATACAGATCAGGACGGTATGCCAGATGCCTTCGAAAAGGAGTGGGGGTTGGATATGGATGATCCGTCTGATGCAACAAAGATTGCTATTAACGGATATACTAATATTGAGAATTATACATTTTCGTTAGAATACCCTGATAAATATAAATAATTAATTATTACTTAAAACATGAAAAATAGGTTATATGTCATGAAAATGTCGTGCTTGTTGATTGTCAGTGTCATGGTCCTATTGTCCTGCGAAAACAAGATGCTTGAACATTATGAAGAACCAGCATGGTTGAAAGGGAGTACCTGGGATGTATTAATGGAAAAAGGAAATTATTCCATTTTTCTCGAGGGAATTGAATTGGCTGGTTTTAAGCCAATTGTAGAAGGGAAGAGTATTCTTACTATAATGGCACCAACTAATGATGCTTTTTCTGGATATCTATCCAGTAAGGGGTATTCTCAAATTGGTGATATAGATAAGGATGAGTTGAGAAAGCTAATTGGATTTCACCTGCTATACTATTCTTACAACAAGAATAAGATGGTTAATTTCCGGCCGGAAGGTGATTTGGCTACTGATGAAGATAAAAATATTAACGCTGGCCTTTACTATAAGTTTAGGACAAGAAGTAGCAACAAAGTGTCCATTGAGGTAACTTCAGAGGGTAAACAGGTGACAGTTTATCATTTAGAACGCTTTGCTCCGGTGTTTTCTCACCGATTTTTTAATTCGAAAGGAATTGATGCCAAGACCAACTATGAATACTTTTATCCTGAGTCACAATGGAAAGGAGATGACGGATTTAATGTTTCTAATGCTTCAGTAGAGGAGTATGAAATTCGTGCAGATAATGGATTTATTTACACAATTGACCAAGTGTTAGATCCACTGGAAACTATTTATACAGAGATGAAAGAAAGAGAAAACTATTCTCTCTTTTTTGATCTTTACGATTCCTATAGCACATTTGAGTATGATCAGACTCTCTCGTCTGATTATGGGGAAACCATTGGGGTAGACTCTCTTTATCTGCATAAACATGGAGCATTGCCCCCAATCGCCATGGAGTGGCCTGTAACTTCATTTCAGGATATTAGCGCATTATCCTCTCAGTCTTATAGCATTTTTGCACTTTCCAATAATGCGTTGAACGATTTTTTCAACCGCTACTGGAAAATTGGAGATTATACAACACTTAATGAAGTAGACCCTTTGGTAATGAGATATATGATTGGTCAATATGTTTACGGTGGATCAATTGTTTTTCCTGAAGAGATTGTCAATCGGAAAGTGATGAATGCGTATGGCACCTACTTCGATTTCGATCCTATGTCAATTGCGGATAAGGAAATATGCATAAATGGAAGTTTTTACGGTTTGGATCATATCGATACTCCGCCATTGTTTGCATCTGTTGTTGGTCCAGCTTTCAGAGACAAGGTAAATACACCCTATTTGTATGCATTGGAAGGATCAACCTTACTCAACTCTTTTGTTTCAAGCGATGTGAGTTTTACAATGTTAATACCGAGCGAAGCACAGATTAACAGTGCAGAAATGTATCTGATGTCATATACTACCGGAAAGGTTTTACAAGAAATAACCGAAGATGGTATGGGAGAGGTGTCAGCTGGTAAGTTACAAAGTATGGTGAATATGCATACCGTTTATGGGGGTATGGGTTTAAGCTCTGCAGGTAAGAAAGTACTTGCAACCCAACTGCCGTTTAATTATTGGTATATAAAAGATGGTATGATTACCAATAATGCACTGTTTAACAGGATTATTGAGCCTGATTTCAACGGAACCTTGTTTGTTCCGTTCCAGGAGATTACCAATAACGGAGCTCCGTGGTCGAATGGAAAAGCGTATTCTTATGGGAGTGGGGAAGTCTTCTTTGAAGAAGAGGCATCAGATGGCCTCGCTTATAGAATTGCTGTTACCAACGATGCTAGATATCCATTTAATTCGTTTTCTCAATTGTTGAAAAAAGCTAATATGGTTGTGGGTACCAACATCATGGGATTATCAATGGGACGCTTTATTGCTTTTATTCCCACAAACGAAGCAATAAAAGTGGCTCTTGCTGATAACCTGATTCCTGGTATAACAAATGGTACAATAGCTTCTGACGGATCCATTTCGGCAGAGTCAATTGATGTTGGAATGCTTCAGAACTATTTGTTTTCGTATTTCCTCCGTTCACCTGAGAATGTAATTACTACTTATCCCTATCTGGGATCAGCTATGCAAAGTGGAGTCTATAAAACTGCTAGTGGAAGAAATCTGAAATATAGTGACAAAGGTAACACCATAAGTGTACAATTGGATGATCGTCAGGAAGTGAATGTGACCTCTTCATACGACTACTTTCCATTCGCATATAATGATGGAGGGTTTCATCTTATAGAGGCTATACTTTAATTCTGATTTTGAAAAATAATAATTGATCGTATGAAATTTTTAAAACTCTCTATAATAATCATTCTGCTTTTACTAGCAAAAGATGTACTTTCCCAAGAACAGATTGTAACAGGACAGGTTACTGAAATGATTAACAGGAAAGCTGAGCCGATGATTGGTGTTAACGTAAATATAATGAATGCCCAAAATAGATCTATCGGTGGGGTTGCAACTGATATAGAAGGCTATTACAGATTAAGAATACCCAGAGGAGAAGGGGATATCACTCTAGTCTTTTCGTTTATTGGAATGGAGACGCAGAGAATTAAATATACCGGTCAGAAGACCTTGGATGTTAGAATGAAATCTAGTGAAGAACTATTAGATGAAGTAGTGGTCAGCGCTCAAATGGTTGAGCGAAACGATATGGGAATTAGTCGAAAAGAGATGGTTAGTGCCACTCAGAAAATTGAAATGGAGGATATTGTTTCTCAAACACCGGTCGTATCGGTTGAAGAGGCATTGCAAGGACGTTTGGGGGGCGTAGACATCGTTATGGGCGGGGGTGATCCAGGAGCAAGGAGTTCAATCCGTATTCGGGGGACCAACACCCTCAATGCTTCATCTGATCCATTAATTGTTATTGACGGGATTCCTTATTCAACAGATATCAGCGAAGATTTCGATTTTTCTACAGCAAACAATGAAGATCTGGGAGCGTTGATCAATAT
Source organism: Proteiniphilum sp. UBA1028 (assembly GCF_002316955.1). Lineage (NCBI taxonomy): Bacteria > Pseudomonadati > Bacteroidota > Bacteroidia > Bacteroidales > Dysgonomonadaceae > Proteiniphilum > Proteiniphilum sp. UBA1028. The sequence continues at coordinate 44,169 of NZ_DCEN01000002.1, read as the reverse complement.
TGCTCCAACCGATATCGAATCGATAGAGGTGTTAAAAGATGTAGCTGCTACTGCAATTTGGGGTACGCAAGGTGCGAATGGTGTACTATTGATAACAACAAAAAAAGGATCCTCCGGTAAGACCAACTTCTCATTCTCTTCAAAACTAACATCCAGGATTGAACCAAAGACAATCCCAATGCTAAATAGTAGCGAGTATACAGCTTTAATGCAGGAGGCAATATGGAATAGTGCCAATTACATCGGTATGTCCAGTCCCTCAAATATCTACTTGAGGCTACTTTATGATACGCCTGAAATTGGATTTGAACCTGATTGGGCCTATTTTAATGAATTCAATCAGGAAACAGATTGGCTAGGTGAAATACGAAGGAATGGTTTGATATGGGACAATAGCTTTTCAATGGGAGGTGGTGGTGATAGGGCAACTTATCGATTGTCGATGGGATATTTAACAGATAAAGGGACCACCATTGGTACCGGATTAGAAAGGCTAAACACTTCTTTGGATATCAATTACCAATTCTCAAATAAATTAAAATTCGGAGCCAATGTGACCTATTCTCAAACCGATCGAGATAATCACTGGGCTTCCACTGTGCGTACCGAAGCGTTCAGGAAAATGCCCAATAAATCACCTTATTGGATTGATAAAATTACCGGTGAACGAACTTCGCAATATTTTTCCTACCAGACTGCAGACTTCGAGGGAGAGTTCAAGGGTTCGTCCAATTATAATCCCGTTGCAATGGCAAATGAGAGTTTTAACAAGTCTTTGCAGGGTGAATCAAAGCTCACTTTTCGAATGGACTACAAAGTGGCTCCGGGTCTCAATTATTCTGGATGGGCATCTATCAATATGCGAACTTTGAAAAACAGGAAATTTCTCCCTCAGGTAGTCACTGGGGTTGTATGGACGGACAAGTATGCAAATCAAAGTACTGATGGTTCCTCTGATCAGATGGATCTGCAAACCGAGAACAAACTAATTTTTATTAAAAACTGGGAGAGAAAACACAATCTAGTGGCAACTGGAGTATTTCGTACCTCACAATCACAAAAATCAAGTTACACAAGCACAACCTCTGGTAATGCATCTTCTGGTCTTTCTGATCCTATCGTTGGTAGTACAGTAGAAGGAATAGGTTCAGGTGACACAGAAGTACGTAAAATTTCTGGAATTGGATTGTTGAATTACACTTTGATGGACCGCTATGTAGCACAGTTTACACTTACGATGGAAGGAAATTCAGCTATGGGAAGGTCCAATAGATTCGGTTATTTTCCAACCCTCGGCCTTTCATGGAACATGCAGAACGAACCTTTTCTGGCAAACTCAAAAGAATGGTTGGATGAGTCAAAGATACGCTTAAGCTTAGGGCAGAGTGGCAGATCTCCTGGTGGTTCGTCTCTCTATCTCGGGGCATTTGGCTCATTGGGTGAGTACATGGATATGTCGGCGGTTCATCCTATTAGGATACAACTCGATAAATTGAAATGGGAAACATCTACGGAGTATAATGCTGGTATGGATATAGGTTTATTTACCAATAAACTTAGATTTACGTTTGATTATTATCAAAAGCATGTTTCCGATTTGTTACAAACGGATGTAGATATTCCATCAAGTTCGGGTTATGCATCTCTAAAATATTTCAACTCGGGGGAGTTGAGCAATATTGGATGGGAATTTCGCACCGATGCAGTATTATATGAAAAAGATGATTTACGGGTAAGTGCCTATCTTAATCTGAATCGGAATATCAATAAGATTATTGAAATACCGTCAAATATGAAACAGGAAAATTACTCTTTTAACAATGGAAACTATGCTACCCGAGTGGAAGAGGGATTGCCTCTTGGTTCTTTTTTTGGTTATCGTTACGGCGGTGTTTATCAGAACCATGAATCGACTTACGCCAGAGACAGAGAGGGTAATATAATGAACGATGTGGAAGGAAATCCCATTATCATGAAAAATGGAACAGCGACCGTATATCCGGGCGATGCGATTTATGAAGATATTAATCATGACGGTGTGATCAATGAATATGATATTGTTTATCTTGGTAATTTCATGCCGGTAGTCACTGCTGGCTCCGGAATCAGTATCCGATATAAACAGCTCACTTTGAATGCTTTCTTTCATGGGCGACTTGGTCAGAAGATCATCAATGCTACGCGAATTGCTAACGAGTCAATGTATAATAAAAACAATCAGAGCAAAGCCGTATTGAGACGCTGGCGTAATGAGGGTGACGATACTGATATACCCCGTGCACTCTATAATGAAGGATACAATTTTCTGGGTTCTGATCGATTTGTAGAAGACGCATCTTTTGTGCGGCTTAAGACCTTATCACTGACATACTCAGTTCCCAGGAAGTTCTCTAGGGGTTTGGGTTTCAACAATATGAATTTTTTTGTTACTGGATATGATCTGATAACCTGGACTAAGTATACTGGACAGGATCCAGAAGTCTCCATCCCGAGCAAAGCGAACAGAATTGCTCAGGACAATGCCAATACACCTGCATCCATTAGGTTGTCTTGTGGAGTTAATCTGAATTTCTAAAAAGGAGCATAATTTATGAAGAAAATAGTTTTTGTTCTAATCGTCACTACAACCTTGTTGTTTATCAGCTGCAATGATTGGTTGGATATTTTACCAAATAATGAACAGGTTACAGCTGATTATTGGAAAGCAAAAGAAGAAGTTGAAGCCGTAATTGCATCAGGTTACTTCTATTTACGTCAAACCACACCATTCCTTATTGATTGGGGTGAATTAAGAGGGGCATCTATCTTTTCTTATAATTCAACTGAAAAAGGGAAACTACAAGATTTCCAGATTATAGCCTCATCTCCTCTATGTAGATGGGAACAGTTTTATAAAGTAATTAACATGGCTAATTCTGTGATCACTTTCGCCCCCGAAGTCCAAAATTTCGATGAGACGTATACCGTTCAGGCTATGAAGTCACATCAAACTGAAGCATATTTTTTAAGAGCGCTTTCCTATTTTTATCTGGTGCGAAATTTTAAAGAAGTACCTTTAATATTGGAATCTTATGTGGATGATTCTGCTCCATTTTCCATAGCTAAATCAAAAGAAGAAGAGATTATACAACAAATAAAGGCAGATATCACAGCAGCACTGGATCTCAATGCAGCAAAGGAGTTTTTCGATAATGATGCATGGTATGGATCAAGTAAAGGCAGAGCAACCAAATGGGCATTATATGCTTTGATGGCTGATGTCTGTTTATGGTCAGAGGACTATGGTAACTGTATTATTTATGCTGATTACCTGATTGATTCAACTTCTCCAAAGAGACCTGCCTTTATGACCATACCTGAACACTGGTTTAGTATATTTAATCCAGGTAATTCCAATGAATCCATTTTTGAGTTGAACTGGAACTATTCGGTGTTCAATCAAACATCTTACTCCCCTAGTAATTATTTTACTATTGCAACAAATGCATCATATCAATATACGCCTGCGATGGCTGAACGTTTAGTGAGTGAAGCGACAACGCTTTACGAAGAGGATAAAATTCCAGTTAGAAGTCACTTTGGCGCATACGTGACACTAGGAGAGGATGGATCCGAAAATCTGGCATATTGCATATGGAAATATAGTGGAACTGAAATTGATGATTTAACTGCTATAAGGGTGCAGCCAGATGCCAATTATATTATTTATAGAATGGCAGATGTGATGTTGATGAAAGCTGAAGCACTCATCTGGAAAGGAAGTAGTGGTTGGTCGGAAGCTTTGGAAATAATCAATCAAATCAGAAACCGCTCCAACCTTATAGATTTGGATATTTCCCTTAATGAGACAGATGAGTTGGAAATGCTGCAGTTTTTATTAAATGAAAGGGACATGGAGTTAGCAGCCGAAGGTAAGCGTTGGTACGATCTTTTACGCTTTGGCAAAAGTAATAATTTCAAATATAAGGACGATTTTATCAATTTGATAGTAGAAAATAATTCATCGGCAAATACCAGTTGGCTTCGTTCAGTTTTGAAAAACGAAAATGCTTGGTATCTGCCTATTAGCGATTCTGAATTGGAAACGAATGATTTATTGACTCAGAATCCTTATTACGATGTAACCCAAAAATAATCACAATATGAAACGAATATCTAAGCCATATACCCACAAGAGTGTGATTAATAGCAGATCCTATATAACATCATTGATGGTTTATAACTTTAATCATCCGAAGCATTTTTTCAAAATATGTTGTCTGACTATCATCCTGTTTTATGCATGTGATGATCCGTATGAAAACTCAACATTTCAGGTATATAATGTCAATCCAGTTTCAACCTACCTTGAAACTCGTTCCGACGAATTTTCAGAATGGATTGAAATTTTAAAGTACGCTGACCTTTTCAATGCCATTAATCAAGCTACTGAGGTCTTTACAGTATTTGTACCTGGCAATGGTGCTGTTGAGGAGTTTTACAAGAAACGCGGAATTAGCTCAATTAAGGATTTAAGTAAAGAGTATGCGATCAATCTGGCTAAATACCATATCATTCATGACTCTGTTGGAATTGATCGCTTTATTAAAGGAGGCAGACTTGAAGAGAAAACGTTATCCGATGATTTTCTGACTGTAACTTTTGATGATTCATCAGGAGACGGAGGATTTAACTCCGTCTACATTAATGAAGAAGCACAGGTATCGGAGTTTGCAACTCCAGTTTCCAATGGTTATGTTTACGTGATTAATAGTGTACTCAGTCCTTTAATTGAGTCAGTTTATGATAGAGTTGTAGAAAATGGTAATTATTCCATATTCAAGGGAGCCTTGGATATGACTAGTTGGGGTGATAGTCTGCGGATTATTTATGACGAAATCAAGCAACCCAATGGCTCTTTATTGAAGCAAAAAAGAGACTACACAGTGTTGGCAGTGACAGATGAGATCTATAGCAATAATGGTATCACGTCTGTGAATGATTTGGTTACATTGTTAGAAGCGGGGGATAATTTTAAAGAACCTGAAAATCAATTAAATAAATATATTGCTTACCACATTATGGCTGGTAATTATCCTCTTTTTAATCTTTACAGTTTTGATGGGATTGATCAAAAAAAATTATGGGGGACAAAATCAGAATCTGTGCTTGAGATCTCACTGGAAGATGATGGTATTTATTATATTAACTTTGGAGGAGGCGGGAACGTCAAGGCAAGTTTCGTTGAATCATTTTCCAATATATATGCAAAAAATGGGGTTCTACATCAGGTAGACGGATATCTGCCGGTTTGGCAGTCTGAGATTCCCGTAAATGTACTTTGGGATTTCTGTAACCATCCTGATATAGCAGCCTATATTGCTTCGAAAGGAACAACAGGGCAGGTTTATCAGACAGCACACGCAAGTACCGAATATAGGACGGCTATTACGACACTTCCCATTTTTAAAGTACAGATTCTAAACACTCCAGGTGCACCACTTTCTTCGTTTAATAATGTTGATTACTTCACGGCGAAAGCTAGTAATAGCTTTGCAAATGCGATGTATAAGGACTTTATGATTTTAAGTCTGGGTTACTTGGGGTCAATTGAGATGAAAACACCATTGTTGATCGCAGGGAAATATAAGGTAACATTGCAGTTCGGTTATGCCTCCTCAATGGATTTTATGAGGAAAATGTCCGGCGGCAGCAATGGTGGGGGAATGCGATTTTCTTTTGATGGAGAACATGTAACTGATTTCTCTCCAATTGCATCGGTGCCATCAAATACACTAAATGTATATCAATATGTAGTTTATGAAGATCTTGAGCTGAGTAAAACAGGTGTATATGATTTTAAGATTGTGATCTCCGATCCAAGCGCCAGCACAAATAAAAGTTTTCGCTTAATGTTAGATTATTTACAGTTTGAACCAATAATTGAGGAAATCCAATGAAAACAATAAATTATTTTCTCGTTTTAATACTTATAGTTGCAGGTTTTATCTCCTGTAACGGCGGGTGGGATGCACATTACAATTCGCAGGATAATAATGTGAACAATGAAAATGTCACCATAGTCAATTCCAATGCAGTTGACTATTTGAAATCTGAATCAGCTTATAGTTCTATGTTTGGGCTGTTTCAGGAAACAGGTGTGATTGAGCACATGCAGGGTAGAGACCAGCTTTTTACAATTATGGTTGTAAACAACAATGCTATCAATTCCGGAGTTGAAGGTAATGAAGATAAGGTATACCTTGCTAAATCACATATTTCTGATGTGGCTTTATCCCCGGAAAATTTGTCTGATGGTCAGCGATTGTTTATGTGGACAGGCAAAGCAGTGAATATTATAAAAGAAAAGGGCTTAAATGGAGCGTATCGGATTCAATTCAACAATGCCAAGGTGACAAAGGTGATAAAAACGAACGATGCCTATATTTATGAGATTGACATCTTCATCATTGCGCCGAAATCTTTGTATGAAATTCTTGAAAGCTTGGGGGATAATTATTCAATTTTCAGGGAAATGGTGTTTTCCAGAAATCAAAGGGAATTCGACAGGGATGCGAGTATACCGATTGGTGTAGATAATACTGGTAGTACTGTATATGACAGTGTCTTTATCACAACAAATCCCTATTTCACAGCACATAATTTCGACATCATGTCAGAATCACTTACCGCTACCATGTTGCTACCATCTAATGAGGTGGTAAATAATGCACTTTACACGGCAAAAGAGAGCTTAAGTACATGGGGATTAACCAGGAATGATACGATACTTGAAAACTGGATATTTGAATCAGCATTTTTCAATCAACAGTATCAGAAGCAGGATTTTATCGATAATGAAGATTTAACATCTGTATTTGGAAAACAATGGCGTACAACCGTTCAGCAGGTTAACTTGGACAATCCTGTACAGATGAGTAATGGGGTGGCCTATTATGTTGAGTCAATGAAAATACCGACCAATGTGCTCATCTATAGAATTAAAGACTATTATAAGTGGTATGAATTTCTAACAGAAAGTGACAAACAGAAATACTTTGCTTCAACTAACTTGGTGTTTGATAAAGTTGTGACCGAAGTTGCTGGTTGGTCTGGATGGCCTGCTGCTGGTTTTCCGTTAGTTGAGAATCGGGTTCTCTATTTTAATCTGGAAAATACAGAAGTACAAGAGTATACTTTGAATTTTGTACCTTTTAAGTTTTGGTCTAACGAGGATGGTTCCTATACCGCCTCATCATATTTGATACCTCCGGGTGAATATGATTTGTGCTTAGGTTTTAAGCAGAAACTTGGACACGATTTGGAGATCTCATTCAATGGTGAGCTAATCAGAACGATTACTAACACTGAACTAACCTCTACAACTTATCACTACGACCGAGGTGGGCAAGGATATCCAGAGGGTTATGATTTAAGCAAAGCTACTGATAAGAAAAAAGGTAACTATGACCGTGATGGGGGTCGGGTTGGTGTTGTCATGATTGAAGGTAATGAAGCCGTTCCCGTTGAAATTTCAATTCATGGGAAGAATGTGACCAATAATAGAACAATTCTACACCACTGGTGCTTACGTCCAACCAAGAACTGTTATTAATATTTTTGATCAAGAGGAACATGAAAAGAATAAATAGAATATCAGTAATTGTTGTAACGCTTATATTTTCAATTATTTTTTCGATTCTAGGACAGGATAAGCGAACAATCAGCGGAAGAGTTATCTCTTCACAGAATGAACCAATTGAAGGTGCTATTGTCACAATCTCTCAGGTGGAGAACGTGAGCACATTCCAGGATGGGACTTTCACTCTTTCGTATAGAGGAAACGAGTCGACACAAATATCTGTGTGGTCACCAGGATATTATTCAGTTAGTCAACCAATAAATGGAAGGGAGCAGGTTACCATTATGATGATTCGAGAAGATCAATATAAGTATAATGAATCTCTTTTGTCACCTTTTCAAATTGAAGGTGTTGATCAGCACACTACTTCCACAATGAATATTTCAAATAAAGACTTCAAGGTAGGTAGTATGAAAGTTGATAGGGCATTGTCGGGGCAAGTGCCTGGCTTACAGGTGATCCAGAGTAGTGGTATGCCTGGTGAGGGGAGCTACCTGAATATCAGGGGTATCCGATCTCTCATTAGTGAAAATGCTCCGCTGATTGTGATAAACGGTGTGCCGTATTTACCTGATCAGAAAGAGTCACAGCTGATTAATGGTTTTTCCAGAAATATTTTTCAGGCGTTTAATATCGAAAATATACAGAATATAACTGTTCTTAAAGGAGCTACTACTTCACTCTACGGTTCAATGGGGTCGAATGGAGTGATTCTGATTGAGACAGATGAAGCCAACTCAACTGACCTGGAAACAAAAATTAGCTATTATGGTCAATATGGGGTGAGCTGGAACAACCAACGACTACCCTTACTTCAGGGAATAGAATACAAGTCCTATCTATCTGATGTGGGGATGACCTATTATGATAATATGATGGAATTTTTGAATGATTTTCAGTTTTTGAGTGATCCAAATAACAGATTTCACTACCTGTATAACAATTCTACTGATTGGCAAAGTGAAATTTATAGGAACGGATTTATTTCTGACAATATGTTTAAGGTAGAAGGAGGTGATGCCATTGCAAAATACAACCTCTCATTAGGATATATGAGCGAAAATGGAACCTTGCACAACACTTCATCACAACGCTACCATACATTGTTAAATACGAATGTTTTGATCAGTCCGCAGATGGAACTATCTGCGACCTTTGGCTTAGCATTTCTAAATGGAAAATTTCAGGATCAGGGTATGATTAATCAGACAAACCCTGTTCTGGCAGCATATGCAAAATCACCTGTACTAAGTCCATATGAACATGATATTGACGGAAATGTTCTGTCTTCTTATTCATCTTATCACTTTGGGAGATTAGAGAATATGGATTTTGCAATGAGTAATCCATTGGCTATTACCCAAACATTGGATATACGTAGCCGCCAATACGATATCAATATAAAGGCAACACTGGGCTATAAAATCAGACCCAATCTTACTCTTACAGGATCAATGGGATTCTTTTATAATTACAACAAGGAGAGTAAGTTTGTTCCGGGATTAAATGATCAGGCAATACTTCCATTTTATGATCAGTTTGGGGAAGCGCAGAATACAGTTAAAGTCGGAATTGCCGAAACACGTAATCATTATTATGACCTGAATCTTCGGTATAACAATAGATGGAGTGGAGGACATGTGTTGAACTTACTGGCAGGATCACAGGCGATCGTATCTATGAATGAATATGATCTTGGAAGCGGACGAAATACGGCTAGTGATTTCTATCAAACTTTGAATAATACACAGTCAATTGGACGTTTTTTCACAGGTTATCTGGAAAAATGGAATTGGATGAATCTTTATGGACATGCCAATTACACCTACAATCAAAAGCTTTCTGCCTCTGTCAATATGTCTCTTGACGGTGCTTCTTCTGTAGGGGCGTATGGGAATCATTTTTCGGCATATCCTTCTGTAGGAGTAACATGGCTAGGAAAAGGCTGGTTGCCCATCTCTAACTCCACATATGTTAACCTGTTGAATGTGAGAGCTGAATGTGGATTGACCGGAAATAGCCGATTCTCCTCTAAGTTCGGCAAATTCTATTATTCAAATTTACCTTATCAGAACATCTCTGGTATTGTACGAGGGAATATCTCAAATACAAAATTAAAACCAGAAAATAATGTCCAACTGAATGTGGGGATTGACACCAGACTTTTTTCAAATAGATTAGATATTTCTCTAGATTTATATCACAACCGAACGAAAGATGTTATCTTTGCATTACCACAGTCATCGGTTTTTGGTACAGCCAGGTATTATGACAACTTAGGGGAAATAGAGAATAAGGGAATAGAGTTATCTTTTCAAGCATCACCTGTACGAACACCCAGTTTTGAGTGGATCGTTGGTGGTAATATCGCCCTTAATAATAACAAAGTCGTCTCACTTGGTGGTTATGATCACTTGATCACTGAATTCAGTGATGGAGCACAAATGGTTACCAAAGCTGGAGAGTCACCATATCAATTTTATGGTTTTCGTGCATTGGGAGTCTTCTCCACTCAAAATGAAGCAGAATCAGCAAATCTTAAAAATAAGAAAGGTCACAGTTTTCTAGCAGGTGACATTCATTTTGAAGATATAAATGGAGATCATATTATTGATGATAGGGATAGAGTGCTTTTAGGAGATCCTGCTCCAAAATATTTCGGAGGATTCTATACAAGGGTCAGCTATAATTCATTTGCTCTTACAGCTGAATTTACTTATTCAAAAGGGAATCAAGCCTACAATGTAGTGAGAAGAAATTTGGAGTCTCTTTCTAGTTTTGGTAATCAGAGTACTGCTGTTATGAACAGATGGAACCTGGAGGGACAGGTAACCGATATTCCCCGCGCACAATGGAATGATCCTTTAGGGAACAGCTCTTTTTCGTCTCGATGGATTGAGGATGCATCTTATATCAGAATGAAGAATATTACTTTTAGTTATGATTTTGAAAAAAGAATATTGAATTTCATTCGTTCTGGAAAACTTTACGTGTCAGGGGAAAATTTACTTACAATGACCAATTATTTAGGTCTGGACCCTGAGTTTTCCTATTCTCAGTCATCTAATATCCAAGGTTTCGATCTTGCGAAATTAATTCAACCAAGAGTGATCAAGTTCGGTGTAAATCTTCAATTCTAAATAAAATGAAAAATAATATCTTAAAATATGCTTTTCTCATATCCATCATGTCTGTGTATGCTTGTACGGATTTCTTCGACGTGACAACAGATGATTTACTGAACCATACAGAATACATTGATGAGGAGAGTGAAATGTATGCCGGATACATTGGTATTATGGCAAAAGTACAGTTAATCGGGGACAAAGCGATTTATTTGACTGATACCAGGGGTGAATTATTGGAGACCACTCATAATACACCCAGTGAGTTATACCGTATATACAACTATGAGGATAATTTGAGTGGAAATTCCTATGCTGATCCGGCTCCTTATTATGATGTGATTATTGCATGTAATGATTACCTGTTAAAATTATACGATTACAAAGAAAAGAACCCATCTTCCATTAATATGGAACATTATAAGGGTTTAATCAGTTCCACACTTAGGGTAAAAGCATGGGTATATTTAACTTTAGGAAAAATATACGGTAGGGCGCTTTGGTTTAATGATCCCTTACGTGAAAAGACAGATCTTTCCCAGTTTCCATTAAAGGATCTGGATGAAATTGTTTTGTCTTGTAAAGATCTATTGGATAAAGGTTTTGATGGTGTCAACGGAAAAATAAACATGACTTGGAAAGAATGGTTGGATCCATATACTCCTACAGCTGAAAGCATTTATCGCTATTGGGACTATACCACTCCAGAGTATTTTGCACTCTATGCTGAACTTTGCTTGTGGAGTGGTGATTATCAGACAGCTGCCAATCTTATTCTGGCGGCCATGAATGAGAAATTCGGCAGTTCAAACAGTGATGCAACAACATGGCTGCGCAATGAAAGAATGAATGGTGGTTATTCCGGAATATGGGATAGAACAACACCTTTACCTCAGGAAACAGTATCGGCAATTATTTATGACTATTCTAAAAATCAGACCAATGATTTATTGAGACATTTTGGCTCTGAATATCCAAATGAATATCTGCTTGCACCATCATCTATAGGAATGAGTCGGTTTTTCGACACAGAATTCAACCCACTAGGTGGATCTATTTCCGACAGACGAGCTGGTGCTACTTTTAGAGCCGATAATTCAGGTAATTATGTTATTCATAAGTATCGTCCAATAGGTAGTTCTACACGTCAACATGCTTATCAGGATGATGTGCACATTTATATCTACAGAGCTGCCGATCTATACTTTATGCTTGCAGAAGCTTTAAATAACTTGGGAAGATATACAGAAGCCTCCGCGTTGATCAATCAGGGAGTTAATAATTATTTCCCAAATGGAGGAGTTACATGGAAGGGATTCACTGATGCATGGACTTCTGTTACACCTACAGGATCTCGCAAATATCCGGATAAAGGAATTAGAGGGGTATTTAATCTGGGTGTTCGTCCTTTTTCAGAGGACACAAAGAAAAATGATCTGACCATTTTGGATGAGATGATGCTGGAATTTCCATGTGAAGGTAAAATATATCCATCAATGATTAGAATAGCCAAGAGATATAATGATTTTAATATTATTGCTGATCGTGTATGTCCTAAGTATAATAACCCTGACGAAATTCGGATTAAAATCTTAAACGGAGGTTATTTTATCAATTGGGAGCTATGAATATAGACTATAAGGATTTTTTTTACGGATGTTGAAGTATTTAATCATTCCATTGTGTGTGATTCTTCTTCATGTGGGTATGGCCGGTGCACAGGCACCGGCCTTTCCTACTGCCGAAGGATTCGGTAAATATATCACCGGCGGAAGAGGCGGCAGGGTCATCAAGGTGACCAACCTGAACGATTCAGGCCGGGGAAGTCTGCGTCATGCCATTGAGCAGGAAGGACCCCGTATCGTGGTATTTGATGTGGATGGGACCATTGATCTGCAGTCGAAGCTAATCATTGCAAATGACAGCATCACCATTGCAGGGCAGAGTGCCCCCGGAGAGGGTATCTGCATCAAGGGGTATCCTTTGTATGTGCAGGCCAACAATGTGATTATCCGTTTTATCAGGGCACGTATGGGCGACCTGCATGCGATTGAGGATGATGCCATGGGGGCCATGCGGGTGAAAGATCTGATCATCGATCACTGTTCCGTTTCGTGGTCGGTAGACGAGTCTCTCTCTGTTTACCGGGTGGAGAATGTGACGGTGCAATGGTGTATGATCACTCACAGCCTTTCCAGGTCGGCACACAGCAAAGGAGCCCACGGGTTTGGCGGGATCTGGGGAGGCAGTAACGCCTCTTTTCATCACAACCTGCTGGCGCATCACAGCAGCCGCAATCCCCGTTTTGCTTCCGATGGATATGCACCCGTTGATTTCAGAAACAACGTGGTCTACAACTGGGGATATAAAGCGGCATATGGTGGTGGCCGTCACGGGAGAATCAACTTCGTGGCAAACTACTACAAGCCTGGGCCAGCGACATCTCCTGAATTGAAAGCCTGGTTTCTGGATCCGGCAGAAGATGGTACCAGTGGCTATTATATGGCCGGTAACATCATGGCTGGAAGTGTTGAAGTGACCGCCGACAACTGGAAGGGAGTGGGTACCAAAAAACCGGTGATCAGAGCCACGGAACCCTATCCCTTTGCACCGATAAGGCAAGATCTCGCAGAGATCGCCTACGAAAAGGTACTTCGCTATGCCGGTTGCAGTCACCGTAGAGACTCCTACGACAGCAGAGTAATAGAGGAGGTTAGAACGGGTGCCGCAGAAGGAGGAGAATCTTACGGCGGTGGAAATAAAGGCATCATCGATTCTCAGGAGGCTGTCGGCGGATGGCCGCAACTGAGAAAGGGGGAGAGCTCTTTGGATAGCGATGGAGACGGCATGCCCGATAGGTGGGAAAAAGAGAAAGGGCTTGATCCCGCAGACCCATCGGATGCATCGCGTTTCACCCTGCATGATGACTATAGCAATGTGGAACTCTATCTCAACTCACTCGTCGATTTTGGAGGTTACCACTATTCACTCCTGAAGGAGAGCATCGATTCGCTGGTTGTGAAGCAGTATCCTCAGAAGAAATTATCCGATTTCAGCAGAAAACTGAAACCGCTGGGGCGGATCATGGAGCTGGAAGAGTATTACGTCTGGTGTTGCGCACCCATCTTCGATGAAGAGGAGAAAGTGCATCTCTTTTACTCTCGCTGGCCGAAGAAATACGGCATGGGAGGATGGATTCATCAGAGCGAGATCGCACATGCAGTGGCTGACACCCCGGAAGGTCCCTACAGAGATCTGGGTACCGTGCTTGCACCCCGTCCCGGATATTTCGATGCCACCACTTGTCACAATCCCCACATTCAAAAAATTGGTGACGTCTACTATCTCTTTTACATGGGTAACAGCGACAAGACAGTGAACACCAAGCGTATTGGAGTGGCTACCGCCAGTTCTCTCAAAGGGCCCTGGAGGAGAAGCGACAAGCCTCTTCTGGAGGCGGGTGAAGAGGGAGCGTGGGACGACTGCAACACTACCAACCCCGCTTTTATCACCCATCCAAACGGAGAGTCATGGCTTTACTATAAATCATGGAACAAGGAAGAGTACCGGAATCAGTCGGGCCCTATCCGTGCCAACAGAAAGTATGGCCTGGCCGTTTCCGACAATGTGCCAGGTCCCTATACCCGTTACAGCGGTAATCCCGTGGTCGACTTCTCCTCGTTGGGCGACAACAAGCAGGTGGAAGATGCCTATGTCTATCGGGAGGATGGCATCTTTAAAATGTTGATGCGGGATATGGGCTATTTTGACCACGAAGTGGGACTGATCTTCACCTCCGCAGATGGAATCCACTGGAGTGAACCTGAAATTGCCTGGTTCGGTGCCGATGCCTACCTGCATGAACCACCCGCTCCTGATCACCTGAAGCGATACGGGCGGTTTGAGCGCCCCCAGATATTGATGAAAAATGGCAAACCGGCTTATCTCTTCTCTGCCATGCAGGGAGGGAGATATGAGACTTCTTCCGGGTTTGTATTTAAAATTACATCCGACTATGAATAAATTTTCTCGAACATGGCAGTTTATAATACTGCTCCTCGCCGCAGCGGTTTGTTCCTGCGGAGACAGTCAGCCCGGTAAGATTGACCGGCTTGCGCTAGTGAAGCGTAACAACCCCAGGATTACCGAATTTGAAGCGTTGTCGTCACTTTCTGTCGGTAATGGTAACTTCGCCGTGACAGTCGATGCCACGGGGTTACAGACCTTCCCTGAGATCTATGCCGAAGGGGTACCCCTCGGTACGCAGTCGCAATGGGGATGGCACAGCTTCCCCAACATCGAGGACTTCACGGCCGAAGAGACACTGAAAGATTACAACTTCAGAGGCTGGAACGAACCCTATGCGGTGCAGTTCAATGAGCCGGGCAGAAGCCAGGCTGCCGCCGATTATTTCAGGGTCAACCCCCATCGGCTGCATCTCGGTTACATCGGCTTGGAGCTGACCGACCCGGAGGGTAATATGTTGAACTCTGAAAAGTTAACCGATATGAATCAGGAACTGGATCTCTGGGAGGGAGTCATTCACAGCCGTTTCATGGTCGGTGTTGACACCGCCGTTGTGAAAACGGCCGTGCACCCCGACAAGGATCGGTTGGCTGTTTCACTTCAGTCACCCCTCATTGGTAAGGGAATGATGCAGGTGAACCTGCGCTTTCCCTATCCCACAGGAGGACATGCCGACGACGCCACCGACTGGAACATGCCGGAGAAACATCGAACCGAAATAGTTGCACAGGATGAGCATTCCTACCTGCTGAAAAGAACACTCGATTCCACCGTCTATTATGTCGCTCTCCAATTTGAGGGTGAAGCAACCCTTACCGAGAAAGGAGCACATTACTTTGTGCTCACACCAGGCAGCGACTCGTTTGCATTTACCTGTACCTTTACAGAGAAATTACCGGAAGCCGATGCTGTACCTGTGCAGGAATCGTTTGAGGCTTCGTCGGACTACTGGACTGCTTTCTGGCAAAATGGCGGCGCGGTCGATTTCTCGAAAAGCACCGACGAGCGCGCAGCAGAGCTGGAACGGCGTGTCGTGCTCTCGCAATACCTGATGGCCATCCAGTCGGCAGGCATCTATCCCCCACAGGAGACAGGGCTGACCTACAACAGCTGGTACGGCAAGTTTCATCTTGAGATGCACTGGTGGCATGCCGTTCATTTTGCCTTGTGGAACAGAACGGAGTTGCTCGAGAGAAGCATGGACTGGTATGCCACTGCTTATCCGAAAGCCAAGGCCATTGCTGAGCGTCAGCAGTTTGAGGGCGTACGCTGGATGAAGATGACCGATCCCTCGGCAACGGAGGCCCCTTCGAAAGTGGGCTCCTTCCTTATCTGGCAGCAACCCCATTTCATCTATATGGCTGAGCTGATCTATCGCAACAACCCGACGGAGGAAGTGCTTGAAAAATATGGTTTCTTAGTCGAAGAAACCGCGGAATTTATGGCCTCCTTTGCGACGTATGACGAACTGGAAGGACGCTATGTGTTGAAAGGGATCATCCCCGCCCAGGAAACATTGCGTGCTTCGGAAACCATCAATCCGCCGTTTGAATTGTCCTACTGGCATTATGCCATGTCCGTGGCCCAGCAATGGCGGGAACGTGCGGGACAGAAACGCAAGCCGCAATGGGACGAGTTGATCGATAAGCTCTCACCCCTTGCCTACAATTCCGATGGTCTTTATCTGGCATCGGAGGATGCAACAGACACTTACAAGGATATCCGCTTCACCTCCGATCATCCGGCGGTACTGGGTGCACTCGGCATGATGCCCGAATGCAAGCTGGTGCGTCGCGATTACATGCAGAATACACTGAACTGGATCTGGGACAACTGGAACTGGGGCAAAACATGGGGATGGGATTACCCGATGACCGCCATGAGTGCTGCCCGTCTGGGAGATCCGGAGAAAGCGGTGGGTGCCTTGCTGATGGATAAACGGACCAACACCTACCTTGTGAACGGTCACAACTACCAGGATGCGCGTTTACGTGTCTATCTTCCTGGTAATGGGGGGCTGCTCACTGCCGTGGCCATGATGTGCGCCGGCTGGGACGGTAATGAAAAAAACACCCCCGGTTTCCCGAAAAATGGAAAGTGGAATGTACAGTGGGAAGGTCTGGCTCCCATGCCCTGATTATTCATTGAGCCGGGGAGAGAGAATCTGGTCGTCGTGCCGGAGAGCCCGTTAAAATATTGATGTTTATGAGAACGCTTATTTCGTTGTTGCTGCTGTTTATCGTTGCTATTTCTATGGAGGCTCAACCGATGGGCTCCTGGCATGACAAGGAACGGGAATTGAGATATACTCCCGAAGGAGAGGATTTCGTGATCGTGAACGGTGACCGGAAGTTTAACCGGGCACTCTACGGAACCAATACGGCATTCAGGATCGAAACCGGCGACCTGCCTGAATTTGGACTCTTTATGCCGCACATGGGTGGTAACATCCAGCTGGGGATCCTCTCCGGAGGGAAGAGCCTCTGGCTGAACGATGCAGAATATGTGAAGTCTGTCTACAGAGCCGGAAGCCGTATCTATGAGATCAAGGATCCGCTGTTGGGTTCCGGCAAGCTGACGATCACCGCACTGGCACTGGCAGATGCGGAGGGGATTATCCTGCGGGTAGAGGCGAACGATGTCCCTGAAGATGCCACGCTCGTCACCCTCTATGGAGGAGCCAGTAACCGTCGTTTCTCCCGGAACGGAGACCTGGGGGTGGATGATCCCGATGCGTTCGCACTCAAGGCGGAGGGCTGCGAGGGCAATCGGTTCGTGATCCGTAACGAATCGTTTAGGCTGACCTATGGTGAGGGTACCCGGGGTGGTCCTCTCCATAATTGCGGTCTTTTCTCCAAAGGAACTACCCTGAAACTGGGCTCTCCCTATAGCCTCAACACTGTTTCCGCCCTCTCTCGTTCCAGCGCAACCGACAACAGACCCCTCCTCGTTGCACAATCACCTCTCTCAGGTGATGAGGTCTATATCGTTATTAAGGGGGACGACGGTAAGGTGCTGACACCCGAGATGCTGCCATCTCTCTTTGAAGAGGCCGAACAGAAACGGCGTCTTATTGCAGGCACCGTAAGAATTAATACACCCGATCCTTATTTCAACCCCCTGGGAGGGGTGCTCAGTATCGCGGCCGACGGGATCTGGGATGAGGAGACAGCAGTATGGCAGCACGGTGCCGTGGGTTGGCGTATGCCACTGAACGGCTGGCGAGCCGCCTATACCGGCGATGCCATCGGGTGGCACGACCGGGCCAGAGAACATTTCAACGGATATGCTGCCTCACAGGTGACCGGTGTGAAGCCGGTGATAGCACACCCGGCGCAGGATACAGTGTTGAACCTGACCAGGGCGGAGAAAAGGTGGGGTACACAGATGTACAGTGACGGATATATCAGCCGTAATCCCCGCAACAACAGCCAGATGCACCACTACGACATGAACCTGGTCTATATTGATGAACTGTTGTGGCACTTCAACTGGACGGGAGACATGGACTATGTGAAGGAGATGTGGCCGGTGCTGCAGCGTCACCTGGCATGGGAGAAGCGCAACTATGATCCCAACGATGACGGACTCTACGATGCCTATGCTTGTATCTGGGCCAGCGACGCATTGCAGTACAACAGCGGTTCGGTTACCTACTCCTCAGCCTACAACTACCGGGCGAACAGGATGGCGGCAATGATTGCCGAGAAAATCGGAGAGGATCCGAAACCTTACAAAAAGGAGGCAGAGAAGATACTGAAGGCAATCAACTCCACACTCTGGCTCCCTCATAAGGGGTGGTGGGCAGAGTACAAGGACCTGATGGGAGCACAGATGATCCATCCCATGGCAGGGCTCTGGACGGTGTACCATGCTATCGATTCAAGGATTCACACTCCTTTTCAGGCTTACCAGGCTACCCGTTATGTAGATACGTCGATTCCCCGGATACCGGTCAGGGCACGTCGACTGGAAGATGAGGGCTATTACACCCTCTCTACCACCAACTGGTTACCCTACTCCTGGTCGGTGAACAACGTAGCCTTTGCCGAAGTGGGACATACCAGCCTTGCCTACTGGCAGGCAGGCAGGAGCGAAGAGGCATTCCGGCTCTTCAAAAGCAACATATTGGATGGCATGTACCTGGGAGCTAGCCCCGGTAACATCGGACAGGTCAGCTTCTATGATGCTGCCAGAGGAGAGTGCTATCGTGACTTCGGTGATCCCGTGGGTGTCTATTCGCGCACACTGATTCAAGGGTTGTTTGGTATCCTCCCCGACGCGATGAATGAGCGGTTGGTGATCCGTCCTGGGCTTCCTGCCGACTGGGACTACGCCTCCTTAGAGACTCGCGACATCGCGTTTGACTTCAGGAGAGTAGGGCAGACCGACCGATACAATATCAAGTCCTCATTCACCAGGAAGCTGGCACTGACCCTTCAGTTGCATGCCCCCTACGACCGGATTGGGTCGATCACCGTCAATGGGCGCAAGGTGCAGTGGAACAGGGAGGAGTCGGTGGGTGCACCGGTGATCGCGATCTCTTGTGGCTCCTCAGATGAATATTTGGTGGAGATTGACTGGAAAGGAACAAAAACAGCCACCACTGCTGTCGAGGCAACGGCCGTGCAGAACGAAGTGATGGAGATTCCCATGGACAACAACGTTCGGGAGCTGTACGATCCGCAGAAAGTTCTAGAGGGAGCGACGACCAGAGGCAACATCATCCGGGGCACCGTAAGGGGTGAACCGGGTCACCGCACACTCTTTGCCCGGGTGAAAGAGGGTGAGATGGAGTGGTGGAGGGCAGTCGACATTGAGGTGATAGATCCTTTTGAGCTGACTTATGACCCCGAGGATTCACTGCTTAGCTTTCGGATACGTAACCAGCTTCACAGGGAGGCCAACCTGAAAATAAGGGTGAATGGTGAATTACTGGAAAGTGAATATGTGCTTTCTGCCGGGGCTCTTTCTCCGCGGTTCGATGTGCCTGCAGGTATAGCCCGTTTCGGTACCAACAGAGTGGAGCTGCTACAGAACAACGAGATCCTCCTTGCCACATCGATCGTCAACTGGAACCTGAAGAATAAAAAGCAGGTATATGAAACCATCCCGATGGATAGTTATATGAATGCGTCGGTACACCAGGTCTTTACCAACGAGTACCTCTCTCCCAGGCCACCCTTCACCACCCTTCAGATACCCAAGCAGGGAATTGGTGAATGGTGCCACCCCAGTCTCACCGCTGCAATCGACGACAGTGGACTGAGAAAGGCCAGTCGTGGAGGAATCTTTGAAACTCCATTTGGAATACCTTTCCGGACACCGTCCGATGATGCGGCGAACATTGCTTTCACGTCGCTGTGGGACAACTACCCCTCGGCGATCACCATCCCCCTGGCGGGAAAAGCATCCCATGTCTACCTGCTGATGGCCGGCTCTACAAATCATATGCAGGTGCATGTGCCCAACGGGGAGGTGATGGTCACCTATCGTGATGGTTCTGTGTCACGACTGGAGCTCCGCAATCCGGAAACATGGGTCCCCATTGAACAGGATCTCTTTGTAGATGAC
>NZ_DCEN01000002.1:0-23593 GCF_002316955.1 Proteiniphilum sp. UBA1028 | reverse complement strand
CTTCGACGATGAGGTGCCCGTGGAGGAAGTTTACGGTCGATCCATCGATGGGGGGGCCGGCATCATACTGGATCTGCCGCTGGATAAAAATAAGGAGCTGGAGGACATTGTCTTAAAGACCATTGCCAACGAGGTGGTCATCGGACTGATGTCGGTCACGCTCGTAAGATAAACCTTTCACCATAACATTTATGTATAAAATAACATCATTCTGTTTAATGGCCCTGCTGATGGTACAGGGCACAATAGCCCAGTCGACGGCTGTCCGATTTGCCGATTCGGAGATGAAACGTGCTCCACAGGCCTGGCAGCTGGATCATGGTAAACGACTCTATTTCGGTTACGCACAAGGGGTGGGTACGATGGCGATGCTGAAAGTATGGAGAGAGACCGGCGACCGCAAGTATCTCGATTATGTGATTGAGTGGGCCGATACCCTGATCAATGATCGGGGCGAGATTCATCTCTACAAGGTGGAGACCTACAATATCGACTACATAAACTCCGGGAAGGTGCTCTTCGAGGTTTACCGACAGACGGGCAATGAGAAGTACAGGCTGGCCATGGACCGACTGGTAGATCAGATGAAAGTGCATCCCCGCACACACGAAGGGGCTTTCTGGCATAAGCTGATTTATCCCCATCAGATCTGGCTCGACGGGCTCTACATGGGGGCACCCTTCCTGGCTGAATATGCCGTTACCTTCGACCGGCCGGAACTCATCGATGATGTGATGAATCAGTTCCTGATCTGCGCCAGGCACACCTACGACGAAACTACCGGACTTTATTATCATGCCTGGGACGAAAGCAAGAGGCAACAATGGGCCAACAAGGAGACCGGACAGTCGCCCAACTTCTGGGGGCGCAGCATTGGCTGGTGGTTCATGGCACTGGTGGATGCATTGGATTATATACCGGCAGCACATCCGCAACGTTCCGAACTGATCCGCATGATCGGGGGACTGGCCGAGACATTGCCACGCTACCAGGATGTATCGGGCCTCTGGTACCAGGTGCTGGACCAGGGGGACAGGGCGGGAAACTATCTGGAAGCATCGGTCTCGTCCATGTTTATGTATTCGCTCGCAAAAGCAACGAACAAAGGATATATTAATGAAAAATTCCGCGCAGTGGCGGAGAAAGCCTATGAGGGACTGATGAACAGGCTCATCACCGAACACGAAGACGGTACGCTATCTCTTACCCAGTGCTGTTCTGTGGGCGGGCTGGGAGGGAATCCCTATCGCGACGGAAGCTTTGAATATTATATCAGTGAAAAGATCAGAGACAACGATGCCAAGGCCACCGGCCCCTTTATCATGGGATGTCTCGAATTGAAAAAATAACGTTTGATTTTATGCATACATTTTCAAGATTCTCCTTTTTTCTGTTTGCCCTGATGCTGATCACATCTTGTAAGGATGGCTCAGGACAGGATTCACCCTATGGTTATCTGTATGAAAACCTGCCGTTTGAGATGCCACTGCTCTCACCTCCCATATTCCCCGACTATAGTGTCTCCGTGACCGAATTCGGGGGCAGAGGTGATGGTACATCTCTGAATACCGGTGCCTTTGCCAAGGCAATGGACCATCTCTCCTCCCGGGGGGGAGGGAGGCTGGTAGTGCCCGCAGGTGTCTGGTTCACAGGGCCCATTGTGTTACAGAGCAACATCAACCTGCACCTGGAGGATCGATCAATCATACTCTTTTCTCCCGACAAGGATCTGTATCCGCTGGTAGAAACATCGTTCGAAGGGTTGGACACCCGACGCTGTCAGTCTCCTATCTGGGGTAAAGATCTGCAGAACATTGCCATCACCGGCAGTGGGACCATCGATGGCAATGGCCATTACTGGCGTCCGTTGAAGAGGGATAAGGTGACAGAGAGAGAGTGGAATCAGGCAACCTCACAAGGTGGAGTCTTTAAACGAGACGACTACTGGATGCCTTCTGCCGCCTATCTGCATGGTGATACCACCAGCGAGATGAATGTACCCCGTAACCTGCAATCGGAAGAGGAATGGCTTGCCTTAAGGGATTTTCTGCGCCCTGTGATGATAAGCTTTCAGAACTGCAGGAATGTGTATCTGCAGGGGGTAATTTTTCAGAACTCCCCCGCCTGGAATATCCATCCGCTGATGTGCGAGAATGTGATCATCGACGGCATCCAGGTGCGCAATCCCTCTTACGCACAGAACGGCGACGGCGTCGACCTGGAGTCCTGCCGGAACAGCCTGATCGTGAACAGCACCTTCGATGTGGGAGATGATGGTATCTGTGTCAAATCGGGAAAAGATGAGGATGGAAGACGGCGCAACATGCCTACCGAGAACCTGATTGTGGACAACTGTACCGTTTTCAAGGGACATGGAGGCTTTGTCGTGGGCAGCGAGATGTCGGGAGGTGTGAGGAATGTCTCCGTCTCCAACTGCCAGTTCCTGGGTACGGATGTAGGCCTCCGTTTCAAAAGTCGCAGGGGGCGAGGCGGCGTGGTGGAAAACATCTACATCTCCAATATCAGCATGTTCGATATTGCGACAGAGCCTTTGTTGTTCAACCTCTATTATGGTGGTAAGTCGGCTGTGGAATCATTCGACGACGGCGATCAGGCGCCCCAGGAAGAGCTATTGCTTCCGGTAGATGAGACGACGCCGGCTTTTCGGAACATTTTCGTGGAAAAAGTTACCTGCCGGAATGCACGCAGGGCTATGTACTTCCATGGCTTGCCAGAACAAAATATCGAGAATATCCACATCGAGGGGTTTGTGGTGCATGCCCGGGAAGGTGCAGAATTGATTGATTCCGAAGAGATCATGCTGAAGGGCATTCAAATTTATACCGAATCAGGAGCAGCCTTGAAACTGAACAATGTGCGTAACCTGACCGTTGAAAACCTGGTGGCCGACTCGCTGGTCGAAACCATCTATCAGATCAGGGGAGGCAAGACCGAAAAGATTGTACTCATGGGTTCTCACGACAGTGAGCAGGTTGATCTGGGCAGTGAGGTGGGGGATGATGCAGTTTCTTTCGTATCGCAACGCTTAGTCGAAAACGGTCAATAGATCATTCTTCCTATTGCTGCAGGGTGACATCATTCAAAAATTATTACGACAAAAGATACAAATATGAAGTTCAAAAAAACAATTCTGATTTTGATTTGCACTTTGACGAGTGTCCCTTTTTTCGCGAACGATCGGTTTCCCGACGGAACAGTGATCCCCGACTGGTTCACGAACTTCGAAAAGGTAAAGATTGAGAAGCTGGGTAAGATCTATCGGATCACCGACTATGGCGTGGTGAACGACAGTACCCTTCTTCAGACAGAGCGGATACAGGCCGTCATCGACAGGGCTCACGTGAACGGAGGAGGAGTGATCAGTTTCCCAAAGGGCGTGTTCCTCAGCGGCGCTCTTTTCTTCAGGCAGAATACCCATCTCCATCTGGAGGAGGATGCAGTGTTGAAGGGGAGCGACGATATCAGCAACTTCCCCATTCTGCCTACCCGCATAGAGGGGAGAAGCATCGACTATTTTGCAGCACTGGTGAATGCCGACAACCTCGATGGTTTTACCATCTCCGGCAAGGGAACCATTGATGGCAACGGGCTGCGTTACTGGAAATCATTCTGGCTACGCAGGAAGTTTAACCCACAATGTACCAATCTGGACGAGATGCGTCCACGATTGGTTTTCATTTCGAACAGTAAGAATGTACATCTCACCGGCGTGCGGCTGATCAACTCTCCATTCTGGACTACTCATCTCTACAAAAGTGAAAATGTAAGACTTTCCGGACTAACGATTTTCGCTCCCAGGGAACCAGTGAAAGCGCCCAGTTCTGATGCCGTGGACATTGACGTATGTACCAATGTGCATATTACTGGTTGTAAAATTTCGGTCAACGATGATGCCATCGCTCTCAAGGGAGGAAAGGGCCCCCATGCCGATAAGGACCCAAATAACGGAGCCAATCGCAACATCATCATTGAAGATTGCACCTTTGGCTTCTGCCATGGTGTGCTCACCTGCGGTAGTGAGTCCATTCACAACCGCAACATCATTGTCCGTCGTTTACAAGTGGACCAGGCAGTCAGGCTTCTCTGGCTGAAGATGCGTCCCGATACTCCACAAAATTACGAATATATTCTTGTGGAAAATATCACCGGGAACGCAAACAGTTTCCTTTATATCAAGCCCTGGACCCAGTTTTTTGATCTGCAGGGAGAAGAGACCATCCCGCTTTCCTACTCCAGCAATATCACTATGCGTGACATCTCCCTGGAGTGTAACGTGTTTTTCGATGTCGCCGAATCGGATCAGTATATCCTGTCTGATTTCACCTTTGAAAACCTGCAAATCAAAACAAAAAAGGATGATATTCCCCAAGGTTTTATCCGAAATCTAGCACTGAAGAATATTACGATAAACGGCCGGAAGCGTTTCTGACGAGAAAAACAAGATAGTAGAGAAAGGGGTCATTTATAGGCAGGGCTTACCCATGCCTCGGATCCCTTTTCTTTGCTTTCTGCTGCCCATCGTATGCCCCGTTTCATGATCTCCAGCGCTTCGGGCACCTCGAAATCTTTTGCCACGTGCCCCAGAGAGGAATAAAATACGCGTCCGTTTCCGAATGACTTTTTCCATACCACCGGTATGATAGCACCTTCAATCCATGAGTTGTGGTCGCCTGAAAAACGGGTAGTCGCAAGAACCTTCACATTGGGATCAACATGCATATAGTATTGTTCAGAGCTCATGACAAAATCGCTTAATCCTGTGGTAACAGGATCATCATTTGTTGTGATATTTACCGTATAGGGTATGATATTTCCCGGATGGGCAACCCACTGCCCTCCCACCATATACTGAAATTCCACATTGTTGCGAAACGAGTCTCCTGTGCCACCGTGCCATCCGGCCAGCCCGGCCCCCCCCTTTACTGCTTTCAACAAGGCTTTCTCCTGCTCCTGCGATATCTCACCCTGGGTCCAATGTTGAATGATCAAATCAACCTCATTCATTAACGCGGAGTCGGTGTAACATGTAAGTTCGTCGAACACAAAGACCTCGGCTCCTTCAGCTTCTAGCCAGGGGACAAAGATATCACGGCACTGTTTTGGTTCATGTCCCTGCCAACCACCATATACGTACAACACCTTTTTGCCCTGTAGTGTTTTATTGCCGCTCTCAATGTTGTGGGACGGTTTATTTGCACCGGTACAACCCGCAATGCTTGTCATAATACCTAAAAAGAAAGA
Organism: Proteiniphilum sp. UBA1028; assembly: GCF_002316955.1. Taxonomy (NCBI): domain Bacteria; kingdom Pseudomonadati; phylum Bacteroidota; class Bacteroidia; order Bacteroidales; family Dysgonomonadaceae; genus Proteiniphilum; species Proteiniphilum sp. UBA1028. The sequence goes on along the minus strand of NZ_DCEN01000002.1, from coordinate 18,331 downwards.
TAAAAATTGTTTGTTGATTCTCATGATTGATTGCTTTTAGATTCTCTTCCTGAATATTTTCATACGAGTCAGCCCGTTCAGGCATGCCCGTATGAAAATTCTTTATGATCTGATCTTTACATGGGTGCCTTGGGATCTTTTCCCGGCACGGGTACCACTCCTTCCTGATAATCGGGCAGGGGGCCCATCTCATAGGTTTCCGGTCCGTAGCGGAGCGTGGAAGACATGATCTCATCCCAGCCAATTTCTTTGCCCGTATAGGCAGCTTCCCTTCCCAGTATCGCGACCATGTTGGAGTAGGCCAGGTCTTCGGCCTGATTTATTTTTTTGTTAAGCCGGACCGATTCGACCAGGTGGATATGTTCCTGGTTATAGGGATTCTGCACGGGTTTGTTCTCATAATCGTATTCCCACAACAGATTCCCGTTCCAATCCAGTATCCTTATCTCTCCCCGGTCGTTCAGCTGCGCAATCCCTTTTGTACCCAGGATCTGTTCCGATACATTCCCATCACATCCGTCGATCTGGCGGGCTGTGTGCAACATCCTTTTATTGTTGTTATAATAATAATCCACACTGAAGAAATCGAAGATGTCGCCGGTCAATCTTCGCGCTCTGCCACCGAAACCGACAGCTTTCAGCGGCTTGTCGCCCATAAACCAGGTGACCACATCAATATTATGGATTCCCTGGTCGAGGATGTGATCCCCGCTCAGCCATTTTATATTAAACCAATTACGGATACAATATTCCATATCACTCCACTCAGGGCGTTTGGATTTGTTCCACCAGGCACCCTGATCCCAATGGGAGGTGGTGGATACAATGTCTCCGATGATTCCGTTTCTTACTTCAATGTATGCTTCCCAATAGTCGCGGCGATGCCTGCGCTGGTTCCCGGTCACCACGGTCAATCCTTTGCCCGTAGCCACCTTAGAGGCTGCTATCACCGTGCGTATGCCTACAGGATCCACCGCACACGGCTTCTCCATGAAGATATGCTTGCCGGCCTCTACCGCGGCTTTAAAGTGTTCCGGACGGAAATGGGTCGGCGTACACAATAAAACAATATCGATATCCGGCATTTCCATGATCTTCTGATAGGCATCAAATCCCAAAAAGCAATTGCTGTCGGCCACGTTGTTGTCGAACTTTTCAGAGAGGACCTTCCGGCAATTTCCCATTCTGTCGGGAAACAGATCGGCCAAGGCAATGATGGATACATTCGGTCCCGACTCCAGAAATTGGGAGGCAGCTCCGGTGCCCCGGTCGCCACATCCGATGAGCGCTGCCTTTAACGGCTCTCCATCGGGAGCAATATCGACAAAGGAAAACATACCCAGCTCTTCGGGCGTAACCCTTTTGTCCGACTTTTTCTCTTCCCTGTTGCAAGATGTGAGGAGAGCTTGTGTGGACCCAACTCCCATCGGAACGGTCACGCCAAGCAGTGCAGATTTTGCAATAAAATTACGTCTTTTCATGATTATTGTGATTGTTGTATTGCGTTTTTCATTCGACCCATTTTACCCATTTTTGGCCATCGCTCCAGCCTGACTTAACCACTGTTTCGATAAATTGCATGCCTCTTACCCCGTCGTTAACATTTGGAAAATCAAGCATATTTTCCGTAGGAATTTCCCCCTTTTGGCGGGTCATCACGGTGAGTGCAAAGTTACGGTAAATGTTGGCAAATGCTTCGATAAATCCTTCAGGATGCCCTGCGGGGGTACGTGTATTCCAAAGCGCATCGGTCCCGAGATAACCGTTATTTCCTATGCGCACGATCTCTTCCGGTTTGTTTCCCTGCAGTATGCGCAATTCGTTCGGATTTTCCTGAACCCATTGCATCCCTCCTTTTTCACCATATACGCGTATATTCACCTTGTTGGCTTCTCCAATGGCGATCTGGCTGGCAGAAAGCAGGGCTTTTACTCCCTGCTCCATACGCATGAAAGCTGTTCCGTCATCGTCTATCCTTCGCCCGGGTACAAAGGTATTCAGCTCGGCACAAATTTCTTCAACCTTTAGTCCCGTGACATATTCACACAGATGCCAGGCATGCGTTCCTATGTCCCCCATGCATCCTGCTTTTCCCGACAACCCGGGATCAGTTCGCCATCCGGCATTATTCCCTTCCTGTAACTCTATGCGATCGGAGAGCCATCCTTGCGGATACTCCACATAGACACGTCTTATTTTGCCCAGATTTCCGGCAGCTATTCTGGCTTTCATCTCCTTTACCGCGGGGTATCCGGTATAAACGTGCGTCAGGGCCAAAACCAATCCTGTTTCCTTTACCTTTTTCTGAAGCTTTACGGCCTCCTCAAGAGAAAAAGTCATGGGCTTATCCAAAACCACGTGAATGCCTCGCTCCAACGCCATCATGGCCGGTTCGTAATGATATTTATTGGGTGTCACGATGGCCACAATATTCATTCGTTCCTCTTCGGGTAGCTTCATTTCACGTTCAAACATCTCTTGATATGAGCTGTAAATGCGGTTTTCAGGAAGAAAATAAGCACGTCCCGAATCAAGGGATCTCCCGGGATCGGAACTAAAACAACCACACACCAGTTCAATCATGTTTTCCATCAATGCCGCACGCAGGTGGATGGCACCGATAAACCCTGTCTTACCACCACCAACCATGCCCATTCTCAATTTTCCGGTTTTCATATTTTTATACAATTATTTTGTTTTCAAGAGCCATCGGCGTCTTTCGCAAAGAAAGCATCAAAAGCATGTGCAGAAGGCAGGAAGTCCATCCGCTTGGTATATTCACAAGACTCCCGGGCACCCTGTTCACGATCCATGGCACTATCTTCCCACTCAATTGAAAGTGGTCCCGTGTAGTTTATCGCGTTCAACGCACGGATGATCTCCTCAAAGTTAATTTTCCCTCTGCCCACACTTCGGAAGTTCCAGAATCGGCGAGGGTCGCCAAACGGCAGGTGTCCGCCAAAGACGCCGACCTGTTTTGGCGTGTCGCTCCAGTAGACATCTTTCATATGCACACGAAAAATACGATCGGGAAATTCATAAATAAAATTCACATAATCTACACCTTGGTATCCCAAATGGCTCGGATCGTAATTAAATCCGAAGGCAGGATGATGATTTACCGCTTCCAACGCCCTGCGGGCTGAAAAGGTGTCGAAGGCAATCTCGGTGGGATGTACTTCCAGTGCAAAGCGTACGCCCAATTTCTCAAATTCATCCAAAACCGGCCCAAACCGGCGTGCGAACTCCTTGTAACCATCTTCAATCATTGATTCAGGAACAGGAGGGAAAGCATAGAGTAAATGCCAGATAGGACTGCCGGTGAATCCGACGACGGTATCTACTCCCAGCGATTTTGCTGCTTTCGCCGTTAAAATCAACTCCTCCGCTGCGCGTAGCCTTACTCCTTCGGGCTTGCCGTCTCCCCATATATAATCGGGAAGAATCCCTTTGTGTCTTTCATCGATCCGGTCACATACAGCCTGCCCCACGAGGTGAGAAGAAATTGTCCGAAGTCTCAGCCCGTATTTTGCCAATTGATCTTTAATGCTTTGATAATAATCCGGGTTCTGATTTCGTACATCAAGATGATCCGGCAGTCCGATCTCTATACCGTCATAACCGAATTCTTTTGCTTTTTTACAAACATCTTCCAGCGATAAATCTCCCCATTGAAGCGAGTAAAGAGTGACCAGTCGTGACATATTTATCAGATTTTAAAGTTGAATAATAATCATTTGTGCTCAGGGCGCTGCTCACTCCATTGTAAACCAGTCGAGTGAAACCATGCCTCCATCATTGTTACTCACGGGCCTTGTACAGAACACACCCACTTTTGCACCGATCCATTTTCCCTCCCTTGCCTGAAACAACTTCCCAAGAACGGAGTAAGTGTTGCCATCTTTGCTGTAGCTGAAGAGGCATTTGGCGTCGGGGGTGACTTTTACACGAAGGTAAAGCGAGGATTCATTCAAAGCGACACTTTCGTTTACAGCCTCTTTTGAACCTTTGTCGGCATTGATACACTCGTTTTGAGAGAGAATAAATCCCTCGTTTGTTTTCTCGAGCGATAGCAATCCATAATCCATGCCCATAACCACCAGCCCTGTGCGCTCCCCGCTGATGGCTGCTGAGGGCAGGAATGTGAGTTTAACCGTTGCCGTAAATTCGTTGGAAGGGAATTTTTGCAACAACAGGTTCGGTGTATTCCACAAATTTAAATAATTTTCTGATATAGGCACAGAATAAAGGTGTAATTTTTTTGATTTCGCATCCGCAAAATACCACCAATCCATTGGGTTGGCGTGCCACTGCCACTGCAGACCCGGCTCTCCGGCTTCGAATGAGTCACTTTCCGCAGGAGTTGCTATTGGAAACGAACCGTTAATTTTTGGTTTACGGTAGGTTTTGACCGGTTCGCCACAGCCGTCGTTGTCGCGGTCCAGTCCAATTACCGGCCAGTCGTTTTTCCATACCATCGGCTGCAGGTGAACAATACGTCCAAAAGGGCCGACATCCTGAAAATGATAAAACCAATGTTCGCCGTCAGGCGTGTCCACCCAGGCTCCCTGATGCGGCCCGTTCACCTCAGTATTTCCTTGCGCCAGCACTACTTTCCGGTCGTAGGGGCCATACACACTTTTTGAACGTAACACGGTTTGCCATCCTGTTGCTACACCGCCGGCAGGAGCAAAAATATAGTAGTATCCGTTTCTTTTGTAGAATTTTGGCCCTTCAATAGTCGGGTCTGCTTCATGTCCGTCGTACACAATTCTACCGGGCGTGATCACCTTCGTGCCCTCCTCATTCATTTCAGCGATGTTCAACACGCTTTTTATGCCAGCACGGCTTCCGGCATAAGCGTATACCAGATAGGCTTTACCATCGTCATCCCACAGCGGGGTAGAGTCAATCAATCCTTTCCCTGCTTTTACCAGTACAGGATCGCTCCATTTTCCACGTGGATCTGCGGTCTTCAGCATATATATTCCAAAATCGGGATCGCCGTAGTAAATATAAAACTCACCGTTGTGGTAGCGGATGGAAGGTGCCCATACCCCATTCCCGTGCATCGGTGATGAAAAAAGCGCATCGGGCGTCAGTCGCTGAAGAGCGTGATTAATTAGCTGCCAGTTTACCATATCTCTGGAATGCAGAATCGGCAATCCCGGCACACAATTGAAACTCGATGCGGTCATGTAGTAGTCATCGCCCACACGGCACACGTCCGGGTCAGAATAATCGGCATAAAGGATAGGGTTCTGATAGTTCCCATTTCCTAAGTCGGCAATCCAGGTTTTGGAAAGCTGCCTCTGCGGTAACATCGGAAAGATGTTTACTGTTAGTAATAAGATAAGGATTGTCGTTTTGTTCAGCATTTTTATTCAATTTTGTTTCTTTTGCTATCTCATTTAAATAAGCTTCTTTCTGATTGTATACCGTGTTCAGGAGGCTATTGGCATCGTTTCATTCTACTTAGTGCATCTTCCCCTAAGCTTTCTTCTCCTGGGGTTTGATGGAGGTAAGGTCTTTGATATAGACCGTTTCTTTCGTTGAGATACTCTTCCTGGCAGCGATTCCCACCAGACAGGCCAACGCACCGTCTCTCACTCCAGCAGCCTGTTTTAGCAGATCGGGCGTATTGGGTATAAATACCTGATCTTTCAGAAGCTTGTCGCCTCCTCCATGTCCGCTACCCTGAGGAATTTGTATGTATTCTCTTTTTCCGAAATTTTTGGCGATAACAATCTCGTCGTAGTTCACGTCGGACGTGGGATTCGATTCCTGGATCCAGGCATCCATCCTTCCTTTCGTGCCATTGAAGGCAATTCTGTATCCTTCATAGGGGGAATAGGTTGTCAGTGAGTATGCTACCTGAACCCCATTCTTATATTTGATGGTAGCAGCCATTTTGTCGTAGATGTTCACATCATTTCTGAACACGCAGCCATCGCGATGATAGCCGTCATATTTTTCATTATCCACATACAACCTTTTGAGCCTTTGGTCTTTCGTAATATCCCAGTAGAAGTTACACTCTTTTGTGTGAGGACAACTTCTGCAGTTGTCTGCCCTGAAAGGGCCGTTTTTTCCGTAAAATTCCAAATCACCCAATGCATATACGCTTTCAGGATCACTTTGAATCCACCAGTTCAGCAGGTCGAAATGATGACTGGCTTTGTGTACCCATAATGATCCTCCTTTTTCCACGAGCCTGTGCCATCTTCTGAAATAATCTGCCCCGTGTGAAGTGTCAAGATACCAGTGGAAATCGACAGAAGTCAGGTCACCTATCTCGCCGGAACGCAGTATCTCCCACATTTTTGCACGATGAGGAGAGTATCGGTAGTTGAAGGTGACGCGGCAACTTTTGCCTGTTCTCTTTTCGGCATCGATAATGGTCTGAATTTTTTTCTCGTCAATCGCCATGGGTTTTTCGCAGATAATATCGGCACCCATCTCCATCCCTTTTTCAATAAAATAATCGTGTGTATTATCGTCGGTGGTTACGATGAGCACCTCTGGTTTTACCTCGCGCATCATTTGTTCAAAATCGGTGTAGGTAGGACAATTTGCCCCAATCATTTGGCTGCCTGTCTCGAGCCTTCCCGGATTATGATCGCACAGGCCCACATACTCCACAAAGTTGGAGTAATCTTTTACCACGCTACCTCCCCACATACCTGTACCTCTGTTTCCGAGTCCGACGACAGCCACTTTGGTTTTAGCCGCATTTTGCCTGATAGCGGAGGTGTTCCCTGCAAGAATCTGTGATTTAGGGTCCACAAGGGTTGTTCCGGCGATAGCTCCGGAGACAGCCAGGAATTTTCTTCTCGACATTGAATGTAGTTTGTTGTTCATTTTTATATCAATTGTAAGGTGAATATTCAGGATATTATTGCCGATTGAATTGATGCATCATGCTATTAATTTCTTCATCGCTCATGTCGCCGCCGATGATCAGCTTGTGTGTAAAAGTGATGTTCTCTCCGGGTTGTAATTTAATCTCTATGGGTCCCGATGATTTGTCCATTGCTTCACCCGCCAGGTTGTTCATTGAAAAAAGTCCGTAACCACGAGCGTGTGGCCATCCCGGATAGTTGGGGTTTTGTGCATGGTCCAGTATAACGATGGTAATTATTTCACCCTCTTTATCGGCACGCAATGCCACCCAGGGTGTTCTTTTACCCCACACTCCTGCTTCGCCGGTTGCTCCCTGCCGATTCCGGTAGGTGCCGTTCCCTTCCTCAAACGACTTGTCAACCCGCAGCGCAATCAATCCTTCCTTGTTGCTCCTGAGTGTAACCTCCTGCATGGCCGTTAATCGGGTCTCTCTCTCAATAAACCGGTATTCGTTTTTTATGCCGCTGAAAATATAGGTCGTTTCTTCCGACAGGAGCGTGTCACCCTGAAAATTTATCCAGGATGAAAGTGTCTTCAACTTTCCTTTCGTGGGATCTGCAAGCAGGATGGTGTCCAGCAGGACAGAGCCGTAGTGTATCTTTTTGTCCGGGGCGATGGCCGATGAGTTATTCCAGAAGTCTATCCCGTTCACATCGCCAAAGTTAAACCATAATCCCACATGATGAGGATGGTCGGTTCTCTCAAAGGGCCTGGGCTCGAGAGGGTACCCTCTGGTGATGAATTTTCCCGAAGGCGTTTTGATGGGGAACAAACATGGTTTCTCAAGAGTATCCGAATAGATCAATGAGGTAAAATAGAGGTCGTTGAGGATGATGTCTATTTTGTAGTTTTCCGTGTCATGCTTAAACGTAACGATCGCATTCCGCGTTGTGGAGCAACCGGAAAAAACTATCCATAGAGATAGAACAATGTAGAAAACGCTCTTTTTATTCATTATTCATTTGTAGTGCAATAGTTATTTTCTTATAAAACTTTCCCATCACGTTTTTCAGTGTAATGTCTTGTGCTTCCCCGGTTGTCAGTGGTTTCATCCAGTCTACCCGTTGTGTGGTACTGCTGCCTTTGCCTGTGTTGTTGTATTCGGCGTATCGGGCGGTCTGTTCATTTTCGGGTTTGCCCCAATTGTGCCAACCCGACGGATTAATTTCACCGGGAAGTTCACAGTTCATGAACAGTGTCATGGCATAGGGCCGCCAGGGTCGCCCCAGATAAACCGAGGCGACATCATCGGCTACCGTTATCCTGCAGCGATTGAAGATATACCCGAATTCAACCTCTTCTGGTGTACTTGCAGCAGTAATATAGGAGTTTTTCTTGCAACGGATGTCGCACTTTTCGAACCATGCAGTGGAGGGCCCGAAGATGAAATCGGTCGTACCTTCAATATAGCAATGATAAAAAAAGAGCCGTGCATTTTCTCCTCCGGTATAAAGGGTATCCTGGTTTCCAAGCAGCCTGCAGTTTATCAGGATAATCCGCTCCCCTTCGGTATGCAATGCCACGGCCTGGGCTACCATGGGAGCATTGTTCTCGATGGTGATATTTTCCAGGATGATATCATCGCCTCTGATCTGCATTGTATATGTCCTGAACGTGCCCATATTGTTGATCAGGGCGTGGTCGTTGTTTGAAATGATCGTTTTCTCCCTGTTCTCTCCCACAATTTTGAGGTCGCGGACATAGTCGGGAACGACGATCTTCTCATAGTAAATACCTTCCCTGACAAAGATGGTGGTTGAATAGTCCGGATCGAAGGCCCGAACCGCATCAATAGCCTCCTGTATAGTGCTGAAGTCGCCATCTCCTCCTTTATCCACGACAAATTGTTTCGGTTGTTTCGTCTTTGGATTTGTACAGCTCTTCTGTCCAATCCCGTTGCTTATGACGGGAATCAAGTGTGACACCAGGCTATTGAGGTACACTTCCAGATAGGTGTATCCTTCGCTATCCAGATCATTTGCCTCTTTCCCGGGGAAGTTTTTTTCCAGCCATCCGTCGGGGATGCCGTCAGCATTTTTATCTTTGTACATGTTGTAAGTGTTGTACTCAGGCCACCCTCCCACATCCTCCTGGCTGTCGATCAGTCCTTTGGAACTGCCGGCTGAGCCTTCAAAGGTGTATGATCCACTTCTTACATTTGCCACATAACGCTCATCATGCCTGTCTCTTACCAGGGAGCAACCCCCATAGGCAAGTACTTTTTCAAATGCTTCCTGTGCAACATCCGTGGCTACCGGTGTAAACGGGAACGTTTTTTCGGCAAGAACATCGTTCAGGACCACTTCCGGGGCAAACTTCTGAAATGAGCTACCCAGCTCAACTCCCAGGCTGTTCTCCTTTGATACTTTGCAGTTTCCTTCCAGATAGTTTCCCTCCAGATAGAAATGGCCATGGATCCCTTTGGGCTGCTTGTTTTCTCCGTTGTCCGCATCGGGGTTGATCAATCTTTTTCCGGTGCTGCCGCCTGAGGCGGGACCGGGTTTGTAATAGTTGTTGATGAGATTGTAGCTTCCCCCTTCTCCGGCATAAATGTTGTTTGCACCCCAGTTATAGAGTACATTGTTTCTGAAATCCACCCTTTCCAGGTCAGGTTTGCTGGAATAGCGGCTTCCGCAAAAACGTGGGTTGCGGCTGTCGTTATGAGCAATCAGGTTGTGATGGAACGATGCGTTATGCCCTCCCCATATACCTCCATATCCATGTTTTCCCTTGGAGTGCACCGAGTTGCGCAGGCTCTCCGTGATGAAACACCATTGCATGGTGAAGTTTCTGTTGTCGTAAAAAGAGGAGTTCTCATCCACGCCCCAACTCATGCTGCAATGGTCGACGATGATGTTTTCATGTCCGATGCCTGAGAGAGCATCCACGGCTCGCCCGGCTTTATCACCGAGGCGGAATCGGAGAAAACGGATGACTACGTTGTCCGCGCTGACCACTGTCTCGTAGTCGCTGATGCAGATACCGTCGCCGGGTGCCGACTGTCCCGCGATGGTAAGATCTCCGTTGTTGATCTTTAACGGGCTTTTAAGGCGTATCTGTCCCGATACCCTGAAGAGGATTGTGCGGGAGCCCTTTTGCCTGATGGCCCATCGCAGGGTGCCCTCCTCTTCCGAGTCGTCGAGCGAGGTGACATAGAGCACTTTCCCTCCCCTGCCTCCGGACACGTACTTTCCCGCACCTTCTGCTCCCGGAAAGGCAGGCGTCTGTGCCGATGCACCTGTTGAAATCCAGAGTAGTAAAAGCATGCATTGCAGGGATACCAGTTTTAAACTCATAAGACAAAGATTATCATTTTCTTTTACTTGTCCAACAAAATACTCGCCATAATGAAGGGTCCCACTGCTTTCGGATCGTCGTCTCTCACCGGCTCCGAGATATAGTATTCGAAGCTGCCGTCGCGGTATTTTTTCTCACCCCCAAGGCCGGCTACTGAACATACGTCGGTCACGGAAATGGTGCCGTCGGTATTCTCCCTGATAAACTGTTTTACGAACAGATCATAAGCCGCTTTCCCTTTTTCGGCAAATGCTTCGGGAAGATACCCTTTTTGTGCTCCTTTCACCCAGGTATAGATAAACATGATGGAACCGGACGATTCCAGGTAGTTGCCCTCTCTGCTGCCCTGATCGGTCACCTGATACCACATGCCTGTTTCGGGATCACGAAATTTTTCCACCGTTGTGGAGATTTTATTCAGGATGGCGATGATTTCCTTCCTTTGCGGATGATCCGCGGGCATGAAATCCAGCACATCCACGAGGGCCATCATATACCAGCCGATGCTTCTTGACCAGAAGTTGGGCGATTTCCCGGTCACAGGGTCAGCCCATCGCTGCTCGCGGCTTTCGTCCCAACCATGATAGAGCAGTCCGGTCTTTTCGTCGATCAGGTCGTCGTAGGCCGTTGTAAGCTGCAACGCCACCTCATCGAAAAGTGCGGGTTCATCGAAGGTTTTGCCATATTCTGCCAGGAAAGGGGAAGCCATGTATAATCCGTCCAGCCACACTTGATGGGGGTAGATCTGCTTATGCCAGAAGCCCCCGTTGGAGATGCGCGGGTGTGTCTCCATCTGGCTTCTGAGTAGCTGCAGCGCTTTCAGATATTTTGGATTTTGGGTTTTCTTGTAGATGGGGAACAATATCTTCCCGGGATTGACGTGATCAATGTTGTACCGCTCCAAAATGTAGGTTTTGATGGTTCCGTCTTCGTTCACCATGGTGTCGGCATAGTTTTCGGCGTAGGCATAATATTTCTCATCGCCGGTCTTTTCAGACACCTGGATCATCGCCTGCATCTCCAGTCCGTGTGTGTAGTTCCACTTAATATCTTTTGAAAAATCGACCATCCAGCTTTCCGGATTACGTTTCATCTCCGAATTGGCCATTCTCACATAATTGGGTTCCCCGCTGGTCGTCGCTTTTTGCGTGCAGCCTGAGAGAACGGCTAAGATTGTCAATAACAGTATCAATCCTTTTTTCATTTTCAATAATTATTTAATTAAACAGGTTAATTCTTTTATCTGTTGCTTTTTGACTTCCTCAATAAAAAATGCAGCCACTTCCTTTGCCCCTTTTTCGTTGAAGTGTGTGTTATCGTCCAATCCGTCTGGATGCAGGCGGCTTACACCGGGAGGAAGTTTGTGAAAGAACACTTTTGAACCTTCCACGCCGGCCTGTTGCAGCCATGCTGATGTGATCTTTTCCATGTCAACCAACGGTACCTTCTCCTGTGTTGCTACAGAACGGATGATATCGGGATAGTCTCCGTGCGTGGGTACCAGTTTCCCGTTTTCATCAAATTTCCGGCGGGCGACAGCAGTACAGAGAACAGGATATGCACCTTTGGCCTTCACTTCGTTTACAAATGCGACGAAATTCAACCGGAATTGTACCGGGTTGGTATAGCTTTTTTTTGTGATCACTTCATCGTTATGTCCGAACTGGAGGACGACAATATCGCCTGGCGCCGTATTGTTGATGAGCTCCGTCCACAATCCCTCTTCGACAAAGGTGCGTGTACTTCTTCCATTGCGGGCATAGTTAACTACCTTTCCCTTTTCCGAGATCAGCTCAGGCAGCAGCTGACCCCATCCTCTTTCGTGGTTGATTTCCTCGAATGCCTCTCCCGTTAGGGTATCCCTCCCGCTTTTGAACAACGGCTTGTCGGCCATGGTAGAATCGCCCGCCATGAGGATCTTCACCGGTTCGCGTGAGGAACTTATCAGAGAGACCGACAGCAACAGGAATACTGGCAAAAGCAATTTTGAATTCATCAGATCTGAATTTAATCGTTGTAGTTGTTTATTTGAAAATGACCTGTTCCTTGTTCACATCCGAAGCAATGTTTACCAGCTCTTTGGGTAGTCCGGAGAGATGCACGTCGGAGGTGCTTTCTCCTGTAATTTGAGCTGCTTTGGCCGGTTCGTTTATCTCATAACCCAGGCTTTCGCCCTTGAAGTTTTTCACATTGTGGAACAGATAGGCAGGCCCTTCTTCGGGGATGACCGTCACGTTTTGAAGGATGATATCTCTTGATTCCGAAAACTCTGCACCAAAACGAGCGGTGATGAATGCATTTTCGAGATGGATGTTTTCAATGTTCATCTCCGGAAGCCCGTTAAAGAACATTGCCCTGCGGGCATTCCTCGACACCAGGTCCTTCACGTAGATGTTTTTAAAAACCGGTGTTTCTTCCGTAACCGGAAATACCGGTTCACCGGTAGGTGTTGTGTCTCCGTCGGCAAGCGCTTCCGAAGCCGATTTGCCTCCATAAAAGAGATCAAACAGGAACGAGTCGGTGGCAATATTAAACATATAAATATCGGATATGTATATATTTTCTACCACGCCTCCGCGCCCACGATTGCTTTTAAAACGCAAACCCACATCCGTTCCCAGGAACTGGCAATTTTTCACGGAGATATTTTTCACTCCCCCCGACATTTCACTGCCCACCACAAAACCGCCATGTCCCTGAAAAACCTTGCAATTTTCCACAATCACGTTCTCGGTTGGGCGACCCCGCAAACGACCCTCTTCATCTTTTCCTGATTTGATGCAGATGGCATCATCACCCACATCGAAGAGAGAGTTCACGATGATGGAATTTTTACAGGATTCCAGGTCAAGTCCGTCACCGTTTTGTGAATACCCGGGATTGCGTGAAAAAATGCCGTCGATGATCACATTTTCACACATCAGCGGGTGAATATTCCAGGCCGGTGAGTTTTCGAACAACACCCCTTGCAGGTAGACATTTTTACATTCAATGAAGCTGACCATCACCGGGCGCAGAAAATCCTTGATCTCCAGCCACTCTTCTTCCGTCATGTCTTGCCGGGGTACGTTCATGTCGCTCATCTCACTTCCTTTCAGTGCCCCTTCCGATGGAAGCCAGTAATCTCCGTTTTTAACAACGCCGCCTGATGACAGGACCTGTTTCCAGTGACTTTCGGATACTTTCCCTTTCTTCAGTGGCCTCCACGCTTCACCAGACCCGTTGATGGATCCTTCGCCGGTGATGGCAATATTTTCCAGGTTGCGACCGGAGATGGGGGACTGGCAGCGACGGGTGTTCAGTCCCTCAAAAGAGGTTTCTACCAGCGGGTAGAGATCAAAATTGGGTGAGAAAAGGATCAAGGCACCCTTTTCGAGATGCATGTTGATGTTTGAACGAAATACGATGGGCCCGGTGAACCACACTCCTTTTGGTACGACCAGCGTACCTCCTCCTTTATCGGATAAATCCTGCATTGCTTTAGCGAATGCATTCGTGTTCAGGGTGACTCCATCGGGAATGCCGTCAAAATCGAGCAGGTTTACGCTGTTCTTCGGGAAGACAGGTATTTCAACCCGTGGCATCTCAAACGGCAGATCTGTGTATAAGTATCCGTATTTATAAGGCAATGGGTCGGTGGCATTGCTGCACGACATGGTTATAAACAGGAACAGAAGCAGGTACAAATTTTGTTTCATTCGGTAATGTAAATTGAATATGTAATAGTGTAAAATTATTGTCACTTTAAAAACGGTGAAAACATAATCATGGGTCAATAAAAATCATGTATTGTGTATTCATATCTTATTATTAATTTGCAAATGCTAACGCGTCATAAAAATAATCATGATCTTTCGGTAAACAGGGTGGTAATTTGATTTTTAAGGGGTGTCATTTTGATTTACCCATTTTTCTTTCCCCATAATTTCTCCATTTCCTCCAATGATTTCCCCTTTGTTTCGGGAACCATTTTCCAGACAAAGAGTGCGGACAGGACGGCCATGAGGCCGTAAAAGCCGTAAGTCATTCCTCCGCTGAACTCCATCATGGCGGGATAGGTGGAGGAAATCAGGTAGTTGGCAAACCATTGAAAAGCCACGGCCACGGCTACAGCCTGTCCCCTGATCTTATTCGGAAAGATTTCGGAGATCAACACCCAACATATCGGCCCCCACGACATCATAAATGAGGCTGTATAGATGATGATAAACACCAGGGTGCTGATGCCGATGATGTTGTTGAATGCCAACACGGAGATGGCAAACATGCCGACTGCCATGCCGATGGAGCCGGTGATGAGCAGTGGCTTCCTGCCCCATTTATCCACGGTTAATATCGCAACAACCGTAAACAGGACGTTCACGAACCCCATGATAATGGTCTGGAGCATGGATGCATCTTTTGCCGCGCCCATACTCTCAAATATGCGCGGCGCATAATACAGCGCCACATTGATGCCGACGAACTGCTGAAAGACGGAGAGCAGGATGCCGATCAGAATCACCACTTTGCCATACGAAAATAGTTTTGCACGGCTTGTGGCCTGTCCGACTGACAATTTTATCTCCTGAAAAATGGCCTGCGATGTTCCATTGTCTGAGTAGAGCTTCTTTAACACCGACTTTGCCTCGTCGTCTTTACTTGAAAGGAGAAGGAATCTCGGCGTTTCCGGAACCAAAAATAACAAAATACCGAATAGTGCGGCAGGAATGGCTTCGGAAACGAACATATACCGCCAGCCAATATCGTTGATCCATTCGATGCTTTGCCCGTATGCAATTCCCCAATTGACAAAATAGACCACCAACATACCAAAAATGATGGCAAATTGGTTGAACGACACCAGACGTCCCCGAATATTGGCAGGTGCTATCTCGCTGATGTACATGGGGGAGACAGCCGATGCCAAACCAACGCCAACACCTCCGATAATACGGTAAAAATTGAATGTCAGCAGCAAGGCGATGGAGGGTTCACCTTTGGTGAAGAAGAACGCTTCAGGATAGCCGGAACCCAATGCGGAGACGAAAAATAACAGGGAAGCAAATATCAATGTTTTCTTACGGCCCCAATGGTTTGATAAAAGTCCAGAAATGACTCCCCCGAGGATGCATCCGATCAAAGCGCTTGAAACCGTTGCTCCGTGAATAAGTGAGTTTAATCCCAATGGTCTGATCAGATAGGCTTCAATCGATTTCTCCGCTCCGGATATCACTGCTGTATCATATCCAAAAAGCAATCCACCCAACGTGGCGACCAGGGTAATGGCAAAAATGTACGCTGTGTTGTATTGTTTTGTCATCTGTCTTTTCTGTTTTTTACTGAATAATTACATTTAGTTTTTGAAGATCCCTGCTGTGGGAACTACTGCCAACCAGAATTTCATAATTACCCGGTTGAATTTCCATTCGGGCTGCCGTTGAATTCCACCATTCAAACTGCTCTGCAGAAAACAAAATATTCACAAGTTTTGTTTCTCCTTTCGGAATATAAACCCGTTTGAATGCCCTTAATGTTTTAGCAGGTCCTTCAGAGTCATTCTCTTTTCGAAGATAAGCCTGTACTACTTCATCGCCGTCAATCTTACTCAAATTGCTCAGAGGCACAGTCACAGTTATGGCTTCTCCTACTTTTATTGATGCCTTATCTATTGTAGGTGTTCCGTATTGGAAACTGGAATAACTAAGCCCGTATCCGAAAGGAAATAGTGGCTCTTCGGTCATGTACCGGTACGTACGTCCCTTCATATGGTAATTTTCAAAGTCGGGTAGCTGGGTGATGTTTTTGTAAAAGGTTACCGGCAAACGCCCAGCAGGATTGTAGTCTCCAAAAATCACCTCAGCTACAGCTGTTCCGCCCGACTGACCGGGATACCACGCTTGCAGGATTGCTTCGCAGTTTTTAACTTCTGTCTCCATCGCTATCGGGGAGCCTGAACAGTTTACAAAAATCACCTTTTTGCCGGCATCACGAAGAGCTTGAATGAACTCTCTCTGTACTTCAGGAAGCTCGATTTCTGTGCGATCACCCCGGTTAAATCCCGGCAGGTTCACTCCCATCTCCTCACCTTCCAGAGCAGGAGAAATACCGCCGGCAAAAATTACTATTTCAGCATCTTTAATTCGTTCGATGGATTTTCCTATGTTGATATTTTCTTTATATCCCAGATCGAAATTCAGCTGCGCATCTCCCATCGTGTATCTGAAATCAATCTGAATATCGTACGACATCCCTCTTTCAACACTCATTGTATGAGACATCCTGCGTGCGCCGTGATTGGCTCTGATCCCTTTTGCCTTCACCCCGTTAATGATCAGATTAACTTCGCCGCAAGCATAAAAGTCCAGTTCTATCTCACCGTCTTCATCAGGGAGAAACGTACTTTTGTATTGAGACGAAAAATCAGTCAGGTTCACTCCCGGGGCAAAGACTGTGGCTCCGGTGGTGATGAAATTAAAAGGAGTAGTTATCTGATCTGAAGCCACCGGCTCGCCTGCTTGTTCCGGATTATTCCAATATTGAGCTGAAAAACCAGGACCGTTGTCCGATATGCAATTGCTGAAGGTACTTTTAAAAAGTGTTCTTTCCACGAGACCGCAGCCTTTCTCATAAATAAGCTCGTTCCTATTTTCCAAAGCATTTCTGATCCCTTCTAGTATTGTGATGGTTCGTTTGGGTGTCCCATTGTAATTTCCCCATTGCATCACTGAATCATTTGCATTTGGACCCATTACGGCGATCTTTTTGATGTTTTTTTTCAAAGGAAGGGCTTTGTTTTTATTCAGGAGCAATGTCATTGACTTTCTAGCTACTTCCAGAGCAAGAGAGTCATGAGAAGAAGATGCAACAACAGAATAGGGTATTTTTGTCCAGGGTACATCGGAGTGGTCATCCATTTCCCCTAATTCAAAACGGGCTTTCATCAAGCGGGTTATAGAAACATCAATATCTTCTTCCCTTATCAGTCCCTGTCTAACGCTTTCAATCAGCGATTTATAACTAGACCCACATTCCAGGTCGGTTCCAGCCAACACAGCATCTGAAGATGCTGTGGCAGCATCCGGATGTGTTTGATGTCCTTTCTCATTGTAAAAATCAGCGATTGCTCCACAATCGGAAACCACAATTCCGTTAAAACCCCATTCTTTCCGTAAGATCTCCATCAACAACTGACGGTTTCCGCAGCAGGGCTCCCCTTCGTATCTATTGTAAGCACACATCACTTCCTTTACACCAGCTTCTTTCACCAAGGCTTTGAAAGGAGGCAGATACGTTTCGTATAAATCCCGAAGTGGAATTTTTTCTGCATTAAAAGAGTGTCGATTCCACTCAGGCCCCGAGTGAACCGCAAAATGTTTTGCACATGCATGGAGTTTGTCATATTTCGAATCTCCAGGGCCTTGTAATCCTTTCACAACAGATACCCCCATAACACTGGTAAGATAAGGATCTTCTCCATAGGTCTCTATTCCCCGACCCCAGCGTGGATCCCGGAAAATATTTACAGTAGGTGTCCACATTGTTAAACCCTGATACCTTTTGTAGCTATCTTGTATAGTACTTTGTCTGTTCTTGGCCCGGGCTTCATCAGAAACAGCGGAAAACACATTGTAAACCAGATTGCTGTCAAATGTCGCTGCTATCCCAATCGGCTGCGGGAACACGGTGGCCAATCCTGATCTGGCAACACCATGCAGTGCTTCGTTCCACCAATTATAAGGTTTAATTCCAAGACGCTCCACAGGCTGAGAGGTATCGACCATCAGGCCGACTTTCTCTTCGAGTGTGAGCCTTCTGACCAGGTCTTCCGCCCGCTCCTGAGCTGTCAATGTTTTATCCTTATATCTTTCCTGTGCGTAGCTTGCAAAAATTGAAAAGAAAGCGATGATTGTAAAACTTAGAACTTTTTTCATTGTTGTTGCAGATTGTTTTTTCTCAATTATTTTCCCCATACAGGGTATTTTGCGAAAATTTTTCCAGGAGTACTGTTTTTGTGATAAATATGAAAAATGCCCATCACCAGCTAATTTGTGTGTATGACGGGCATTTTATGATACAAAACTAATTCGGCTTTGCCTTAATTCTGACTGTTACGCCATTTTGGGGCACCCACATTAAGTTGGAAAATCTT